>JBCBCD010000440.1:0-6040 GCA_038530915.1 Bacteroidota bacterium | reverse complement strand
GTTCTTTGATTCAAATTACCCGCCAACAAGTACCATCGACTTCTAAATTGGTCCTTATAGCTAACAATTCTTCTACAGATTACTATCCTAAATTGGGATTTGAGCGTTCTGAATATGCTTATTCGGTTGGTTAGTAGCGTTTTGTGTAGGATGTAAAGGGTAGGGTGTAGAGGGGGGCGAAACACTACACTCTACACCCTACACAGAAATTAACCTAATCAATCTCTTTTACACATTACTTATGTTCTCAAATACTCACTAAAATGCTTTATTTTAGCTCCACAACTAGTCGCTATGAAAAAGAACTTGAAAGAAGCTTACGATGCGGAACACTTCAGAAAAGAAGGACATGCTTTGATTGATATGTTGGCCGATTATTTGGAGGATATGCAGGATCATCCTAATGAACACAAGGCCATTACCTGGACGAATCCAGAAGATTCATTGGAATATTGGGAAGCGGAAGCTGAAATGGAAAAGCCAAAAAGTTGGAGCAAATGGCTCATGCATATTGTAGATAAATCTGTACACTTGCATCATCCACATTATATGGGACACCAAATTAGCCCTGTATTGCCCATGTCTGCGCTTTCAGGTTTTGTAAGTGACTTTCTAAACAATGGTATGGGAGTATATGAGATGGGAGTGGTATCCAGTACTTTAGAACGGGTGGTGGTAGAAAGAGTGGCTAAAAAAATAGGTTATAATGATGAAGCTGGCGGTGTATTAACTTCTGGAGGCACCTTGGGCAATTTGACGGCCTTGTTGTGTGCAAGGAGTTTAAAAGCTTCCACAGAAGTATGGCAAACCGGCAGTGATGAGCAATTGGCATTAATGGTATCTGAAGAAGCGCATTATTGTGTTGACAGAGCAGCCAGAATAATGGGCTGGGGGGAAGCAGGAATCATTAAAGTGCCGAGCAATGATAAATTCCAGATGCAAACGGATTTGTTGCCAAAGTACTTGAAAGAGGCTACAGAAAAAGGAATTAAAGTGATAGCAGTAGTAGGCAGTGCTTGTTCAACCTCTACAGGTTCTTACGACGACCTGGAAGCAATTGCTGACTTTTGTGAAACCAATGATTTGTGGTTTCATGTTGATGGGGCTCATGGAGCAGCGGCCATTTATTCTGAAAAATATAAGTCGGTTGTAAAAGGAATTGAGCGAGCTGACTCAGTAGTACTAGATTTTCATAAAATGCTATTAACACCTTCTGTTACTACAGCTTTGGTGTTTAAAAAAGTAGAAAACAGCTACAAGACCTTTGCACAAAAGGCCGATTACCTTTGGAACCAACAAGAAGATCAAGAATGGTACAATCTGGCAAAACGAACCTTTGAGTGTACCAAGTTGATGATGAGTATCAAAGCATTTACCGGTTTAAGATATTATGGTGAGGAGGTTTTTGATGAATATGTTACTACCGTTATGGATTTAGGAAAAAAACTAGCCAAATTGGTAAATGAAAAAAAGTGTTTCCAATTAGCAGTAGAGCCCCAATCCAATATCGTTTGCTTCCGCTATATACCTGATGAAAATATGCCCGCCTCTATGCTCAATCATATGAATGACGAAATCAGGACTCAAATCCTCATGATGGGGGATTATTACATCGTCAAAACCAAAATTAATGACGAAATCTGGTTGCGAACTACTTTGACCAACGCTTTTACAACAGAAGAAATGTTAGGGAATATGTTGAGATTAGTGGAAGTGCTGGGCACCAATCAAACTCGCTCAAGAATGCTCAACTACTAAAAGATAAGATTGAAAAATTAAAAATCATAAGATAACAAGATGAAAAGATAACAAGATGAAAAGATGAAAAAGTGAGAGTAGACGGATTCGAACCGCCGACCTATAGCCTGTCAAGCTATCGCTCTAAACCAACTGAGCTATACTCTCTATTTGTCTTTGGTTTTTAGTCTCTAGTCAAAGAAAGAAATCATCCCACAGATCAGAGACAAACAACCAAAGACAGTTTAAAAACTTTCTAAACACCCCCAACTAATCTTACTCCCATCCATCCCTATCAATCAATTCAGCCACCAATCCCGTCCATCCGGTTTGATGAGATGCACCAATTCCACGAGCAGTATCTCCATGGAAATATTCGTAAAATAACACTAAATCTTTAAAATGTGGATCACTATCGTAAATTTGATAATTTTCATGAATGGGTCGATGTCCGTTTTCGTCTTTTTGAAAAATACTGATCAACCTTTTTGATAACCTGTGGGCTACTTCACCCAAGTCTATTTTGTTGCCTGAGCCTGTGGGAAACTCTACCAGCATTTCATCTTCAAAATACTCATGATAAATTCTAAGGGCTTGTATGATCATATAATTCATAGGCATCCAAACAGGACCTCTCCAGTTGGAATTGCCGCCAAACAGATAATTAGGAGATTCGCCAGGCTCATACTTTAATCCAAAATATTGACCGTCAATCTGAACAACATATGGTTCTTCATGGATTTTTGACATTGATCGTATACCTGCTTTACCTAGAAATTCATTTTTATCCAGCAAAGCGCTTAGTAAGCGGACTAGCCGTTCTTTGGGAACAAGTGAAAGTAAGATGTCTTTCCCTTCGTGAAATTCTTCTACAACAAGACTTTCGTTGTTTCTTTCTCTGTATTGAATAAACCAGTTGAGTCGTTTGTAAAAATCTGGTAGTTTTTCCAATTGATCTTTACTGATGATGAGGTTGGCAAATAGTGTAGACAAGCCAACTAAAGAACGAACTTTTAATGGAATATATCTACCATCAGGCATTTCTAATATATCGAAAAAGAATCCCTGTTCTTCATCCCAACTACCTACCCAGTCTTCACTGATGCGATTCAAAGAGTCGGCGATGTAAACAAAATGCTCAAAAAACTTGGTAGCTACATCTTCATAAGAAACATCATCCTCGCCTAAGATGAGGGCCATCTCCAACATATTCAAAGAATACATGGCCATCCATGCGGTACCATCCGCTTGTTCCAGTATACCACCACCGGGGATATGGCTGCTTCTATCAAATACTCCAATATTGTCTAAACCCAGGAAACCACCTTCAAAGATATTATTCCCCTGATGGTCCTTTTGATTGACCCACCAGGTGAAGTTGATGAGGAGCTTTTTAAATACTCGCCTTAGGAATACCTTATCTGGTTTGCCAGTTCGCTTAGCGTCTATTTTATAGACTTCCAGGCAAGCCCAGGCATGTACAGGAGGATTGACATCTTCAAATTTCCACTCGTAGGCAGGCAATTGCCCATTGGGGTGCATGTACCACTCTCTTAAAAATAAGATCAATTGATTTTTAGCAAATTCAGCATCCAACATGGCCAATGGAACACAGTGAAAGGCTAAATCCCAGGCAGCATACCAGGGGTATTCCCATTTGTCTGGCATGGAAATGATGTCTTCATTATTAAGGGTGAGCCATTCTTTATTTCGACCACTTTTTCTACTCAAAGGCGGTGGTACTTGTCCCGGATCACCATTTAACCAACGAGGAATGTCAATATTGTAATACTGTTTGGTCCACAACATACCGGCAAAGGCCTGACGTTGAATATTGGCAAGGTCTTCATTTTTTCCCTTAACAAAAGCCTCATAAAACTCGTCAGTTTCTGCTAATCTTTCCGTAAACACTTTTTCAAAAGAATTGCCCAATACATCTTCAATAGATTGCTCCTCAGGAACAAGTCGCAGACGAATCTCAAAAGATTCTTGCCCTTTTAAAGACCTGTGATAAACAGGGGCAAACTTAGTACCTTCCTTTTTTTCTACTAACCAATCATAATCCTGTTTGGTTACAGCCTTATGGAAGGCATCTTTCACATAGGGCGTAACATTAGCTTGACCAAATATTCTTTCTGTATTGGTTTCATTTTCTGTGAATAAGAGTAAATCAGTTTGCTGAAAATACAAGCGATACTTCCCAACCTCCGGATGAATGACTTGTACATATTTGGAACCATCTGGAGATTCCTTAAGAGACATTTCTGGTTTTTCATCTATTAATCCAAAGCTCCAGAGGTTTCTAAACCATAATGTAGGCAAAACCCAGATGGGAGCTTCTTCCTGAGCACGATTGTAAACGGTGATCTTTATTAATACATCTTCTTCAGTATCTTTTGCATATTCTGTGAAAACATCAAAGTACTTATTGTCATCAAAGGCAGTAGTATCCAAGATTTCATATTCCAGTTCTTCCTTTGTTCGATTTTGATTGACAGTTAACAGTTCTGAATAAGGAAAAGCCGATTGTGGATATTTATAGAGGTGCTTCATGTAGCAATGAGAAGGAATATTTTCCAGGTAGTAGTAGAGTTCTTTTACATCTTCTGCATGATTTCCTTCCTTGCCGGTAAGGCCAAACAATCTTTCTTTTAAAATGGAATCTTTACCGTTCCAAAGAGCTGGTGAAAAACATATTCTTTGCAAATCATCAGATATGCCTGCTAAGCCATCTTCTCCCCATCTATAGACTCTTGAACGAGCATGTTCATGAGGGAAATAACTCCATGCTTCCCCTTTGGGGCTATAGTCTTCCCTAACAGTTCCCCATTGTCTTTCACTTAGATAAGGCCCCCATTTGAGCCATTTATTTTTTTGGGTGTAGGCATGTAGGAGACGAGTATGTTCAATGGTACTTTTGGAGTGTTCCATGCACTTTGGTTTTAATACAATGTATATAAAAAAAGGGCTTTCTGCCCAGCAGAAAGCCCTTTTTTTAAGCAATATATTTTAAGCCAATACTTCTTTTACTAAATCTGCAGCCTCTTGAAGGATAATTGCTGATTTAACTGCCAAGCCTGACTCATCGATCATTTTTTTAGCAATATCAGCATTGGTACCTTGTAATCTAACGATGATAGGAACTGGAATTTCACCCATGTTCTTGTAAGCATCAATTACACCTTGAGCCACTCTATCACAACGAACGATTCCACCGAAGATATTGATCAAGATCGCTTTTACTCTTTCATCTTTCAAGATGATGCGGAATGCTTGCTCTACGCGAGCTGCATCAGCCGTACCTCCTACATCAAGGAAGTTAGCCGGCTCACCACCTGATAATTTGATGATGTCCATTGTTGCCATTGCCAAACCAGCACCATTTACCATACAACCTACATTACCATCCAGCTTTACGAAGTTCAAATTGTGTGATTTAGCTTCAACTTCAGTAGGATCTTCCTCCGTAAGGTCTCTCATCTCTGCCAAATCTTTGTGGCGGTACAATGCATTGTCATCCAATGTTACTTTACAGTCCACTGCCAAGATTCTGTCATCACCAGTTTTCAAACATGGATTGATTTCAAACAAAGAAGCATCAGAGCCTACGAATGCTTTATAAAGATTGAAAATGAACTTTACCATTTGTTTCATCGCCTGACCGGTAAGGCCAAGATTGAAAGCAATTTTACGTGCCTGGAAAGGTTGAAGACCCAACACAGGATCAACATATTCTTTGTGTACCAATTCAGGTGTTTTTTCGGCTACTTCTTCGATATCCATACCACCTTCAGTAGAATAAATGATTACGTTGGATTTGCGTTGACGATCCATCAAAACAGATACGTAAAACTCTTTACAAGATTCAAAGGTAGGAACATAAGCATCTTCAGCGACCAATATTTTGCTAACCAACTTACCAGGACCTTCCATTCCGCCGGGAGTTTGAGGTGTCTTAAGCATCATGCCTAAGATGTTTCCTGCATGCTCTTTAAGATCATCCAGGTTTTTAGCCAATTTTACTCCACCGCCCTTACCACGGCCACCGGCGTGGATCTGTGCTTTAACAATAGCAAAATCACTTCCGTTCTTTTCTTGGATTTTTTTGTAAGCTTCAACTGCCTCATCTAGAGTGTTGGCAACAAAGCCTTCTTGAATGGCAACACCATAGCCTTTTAGCAATTCTTTACCTTGGTACTCGTGAAGATTCATGTTTAAAGTTTTATTGTATAGGTAGTTCGTTTGATTGTTATAACAACATATGGTTATAATTGGCTCAAAATTAAAATGCCTTACTTTTGAG
>JBCBCD010000439.1:0-6042 GCA_038530915.1 Bacteroidota bacterium | reverse complement strand
GGTCAAAGGATAAGTTCCTACACTAATTGTTGATGGAATAACCAAACCTTCTGTATTTACAATAGTTCCGGACCATTCACCTCCCAATGGATTAGCTGTTAAAGTAAACGCAGCATCATTAACACAAGCTCTTTGATCACTTTCAACTGTAATAAGCGGAATTTCATTAACAGTAACTACCATACTTCCTGTACTGGTACAAGCTCCGGAGCCAAAAGTATAGGTCAGCGTATTATCTCCTGGTAATGCCAACTGTGGATTGAAAGTGCCATCAACATCAACCCCGGTTCCATTCCAGCGACCATTAGCAGGAGTGGCAATCAGGACCTCTGTGGCATCATTCCTACAGAAACTTTGGTCGTCTGGCAAAACTATTGTTTCCGCTTGCTGCACTACAAAAGTATCTGAAACGGCAGTCGTTCCACATTCGTTGGTCACTTCTAAGGTATAACTATAGGTACCGGGAGTATCATAAGCAATATTTTGCGGCAAGCGAATAGTAGAGCTGGAAGGGATTGCATTTTCAAATGTCCATTGATACTGAGTAACGGTACTACCATTTTCATCCAACTCTATATCATTATCTTCAAAGGATAAAATTAAACTATCACATACATCGGGTACTCCTTCTAACTGCACTTCAGGGACATCAGCCAAAACGATGAGTGTATCCCATACATTTTCAGCGCATAAATTGCTGGTTGTTAATCGAATTTCATAGCTGTCCGCATCTTCCAAGGTGATGACCGGATTCTCTGAGTTAGTATCTGTATTTTCTTCAAAAGAAAAACCTCCTCCTTCATCAGGAATAACTTCCCACTCATAATTCAATTCAAAGCCACTGGAGTTATTGGTGATCCGGAGCACTTCATCTGCACAATTATCAGCGCTAACAAATGCTGCCTGAGCCAAAGGTGCTTCCACTATGGTCAATTCTTCAGTAGTGGTAGTAAGGCCACAAGCATTAGATCGCATGCTCATTGTAATTTCATAAGTTCCCGGCTGATTGAATAACACCCTTAAGAATTGAGCACTATTTACATTGCCTTCTACCACTTCCCATTCTACTCCATTAGTCCCGGGAGATATCTGCCAAGCAGTGGGTAATTCTCTATTACAAACAGTTGGATTACCATTGACTACTTCACTGATATTTTCAGAAGCATTACTGATAAAAAAAGTTTCACCAGGACAATTACTGCCCGTTGCTTGAATATCAATGATGGGTATAGGTGTACCAGATAATTCTATCGGTTCAACAGTTGCCGTAGATCGAGAGCAAGGATTAGAAGCGATTGCCTGTACATCAAAAGCATTGTTGTTTTGTCCGGTAGATGTAGTCAACCCGCAGGAAGTTACATCAAAAGGGATGTCAAAAAAAGTGGGTACTGTGCCCTGATCAAAAGTGAGTCTACTGTCTCCATTAACCGTAATCTCATACATGGTGCCCGGAGGATTGCCATCGATATTATTCAATCCAAAAGTAAGTGTGTCCGGCGCACAAAGCCCGGTTGTATTTCCAGGTAAACTTAGTCCAATAGATGGATTACTACCATTGTAATACTTATACACTCGACTGCTGATACAGCCATTGCTTCCTGTCACTTCAATGGTTATATCTTTAAAACCTTGCCCACTAAATTGATGATTTATAGTATTGGTAGTAAACTCTGTGGCTGTGAAGTTTTCGACAGGTGTTCCATCTCCCCAGTTGATTCTATAATTGGTATTGGTAGCCTGAGTAGATGAAGTATTAATGATTTCCAGTTCAAAAACATCCGGTAAATTACAAACTGCTATTTCGGTACCATTGAAACGGGCAGCTGAAGTAATATCGATGCCAATACTAGGATCAGGAACTGAATTTACAGTGATGTTAAGCGTCCTACAAGCTACAGAATCTCGATAAAGCGTAACACTAAATTGCCTTTGCTGCACAAAATCTTCCGGAAAAACATGTGTTGCTTGGATTCCGGAAGCATCGAAAGTGCCATTGCCATCAAAATCCCATAGATAACTGGTACCGCTCTGAGGATTAATCACATCAAAGACTACTTGTTCACCCCCACAAATGCTTGTATTAGAAGCATTAAAATCACATTGAGCTTCAAGCTTATGAGAAACTGAAAAAATGAATAGCGTGGTTATTATGTAGATCTTTCTCATTCGGTTTTTTTTAGAAAAAGCTGTTACACTTAAATATTCTGGAGTTATTTCTACGTTTTTTGCCAGTGAAGAAACCGGGTACTGCTGAAAAGTTATATCGTAAAGCAGCTTCCCAGATGCCTCCAGCTCTTGTACCTAAGCCCGTTGCATCAAAGGAACCACTAATGCCCAGAAATAATTTTTGAGTAACCTGATTCCCATTTTTTCGAGTAGGTATATAGGAACCAACGATTAAAATCAATGAATGTGTATCTAAGGTGTTGCTGGGTAAAAAAGATTGCGACTGCATAAAGGCGCCAAAGTAGTAGCCATTATAAAGGAAGTACAATCCTCCAGTGAATAAATTCAAGTCTTCCCGTGTTTCATACCTGAAATTGGGTGACAAGGTGATGTCTCGTCCTGGTCCTTCTAAAAAAGTTATAGGGATATCAAGTCCGGCATGTAATATTAAAGTTGAAGGCAAACGGGCATTAGAAATGCGATAAAATGAATATTCCGGTCCAACATCTCCCCCATTGCTTAAAAACTGAAAACCTCCCCTTACACTTGCTCCTATTATTCCTCTAATAGAGCTAGCCGTGCGTCCACTTACTTTAGTATCTCCGGCAAAACGCCACAATACACCGAAGTCAAAATCTGTAAAGCTTATGCCTTGAAAATCCGGCAAGCCTGTCGTTCCATAAATATTTCCAAAGACAGGATCCAACTGATCTGAAAAGATCAGGCTATTCCCATCGATTCTTTGTCGGTAATACCTCAGCTTAAATCCGGCATGCAAGCTGCTATTGAAGCCAGTTGCCAACATGGGGGTTAAAGTAAAGGAAAACGACTGCTGTTGATACCTGGAAAGTCCTTCATCAGAGGAATAAGCTTCCAGACCTATTCCAAAAGCAAAAGCATCTGATACATTTTCTCGCTTTTCAACCGAGATTCCAATGGTTTTAAAACCAGTATCTACCGTATACCATTGTGTACGAGTGATTGCCGTCAGTGTTAAGCCTTCTTCTAAGCCTGCAAAAGCAGGATTTAAAAAGATCCGATTGGCATAAAATTGAGAGAAATGCGTATCCTGGGCTGCAGATCGATCAGGAAGAAAGACTACAAGTAGTAGAAAGGCGAATAGCCTCCAATAGATTGTTATTTGGACAGTTCTTGGGTATTTCATCTGTAGATTTTTAATGAGGTTGGTTAGCAAAGAAAAATAACAATGATTTTTAGTGTTCTTTAGCCTTCTGCAATTTAGTAGATCAAATTGGCTATTACAAAAATCATTTGGTGCATTCATTTACAAAATGACAGATTTAACAAACTGGTTTAGCATATTGTGTAGGGTATAGAGGGAATTGTGTAGTGGGGCTTCCCTTTACACACTACACAAAATCTATTTCTTGTAAGCAAAACTGAGTTTTTAGTTCTCATTGATTTCTATTCTGCAATACAACTTGCAATAACAAGTCTGCACAGAGTGTTAATTTATGTTAAATTGCACTTGTATATAATCCTCACCAGTGTCTTTTTATAAAAACAATGACTGGTCATTCCATATGAATGTACCAACCTTTGCATAGAGAAAATACGTCATACTTTATATTAGTCATAATATTAACAAACAAAAAACCTTAGCACATGAAAGCAAGAACTTTACTCTTGGTTTTATCTCTATTTCTTTATGCCAACCTTGGCTTTTCCCAATACTCTTATATTAATGTACTTGATCCTGACAATCCATGGTGGTGGTATCAGGGCACCATTGAAGATGCAACTTATGTTGTTCAACCTAAGGGTTTCTACACGGAAGTAGAGTTTTACTTTACTGTATCTGCAAGAGGTGCCGGCTTTTCCGATGGCACTCAACTCGAAGTGGTTATGGACTTTGGCCTGCCTGAAAAAGCAATCGTTACAGATTCCTGGTTGTGGGTAGAAGATGTTATTATCAGAGCTGAAATCCTTGATCGCTGGACGGCTTCCGGTATTTATGAAGATATAGTAGGCCGAAGACAGGATCCCTCCATACTCTTTAAAAACGGAGATACCAGGTATGAACTAAGGATATATCCACTTTTCGCTGGTCAAAGTAGAAAAGCAAAAATCACTTTTTTAATCCCATCTGAATGGAATGCCAGCGAAGTTATCAGTTCCCTTTCTATGGATATGGTCAAAGCTTCATTCAATCCCATCTCACAACTAAGCTTTAGACACTGGCCACATAATGAATGGAAAAACTTACGAATTGCTGAAATGCCTGAGCTCGAATTTACTCCTATGAAAGATAATCAGGATAGGGATTTTTTAGAAGCTGTTATTCCAGGAAATCAAATTCCTGATCAGTTGACAACGGTAGTGGATGCACCATTCAAAAATGGCCTTTATGTCAACCATTACCAAAGTAAAAAGGGCAATTACTACCAAATGGCGTTACTCCCCTCAGAAGTGTTCAACCTTCCGGAAGGCAATCCCCAACATATGATGGTCTTAATGGACTACAATGCCAACTCAGGTGAAATCAGTCAAAGCGAACTGTTATTAGCTGTCAAAAATCAATTGAAGAGTCAATTGAGAAGTTCTGATTATTTCAATTTAATGCTTTCTGGTTTGACCATTGATCCGGTGCACCCTGAATGGTTGCCTGCCAGTGTGGAAGTTATTGATTCTGTGTTTAATAGCTTAGGGACTGAACCTATTCCCAATTACAATAGTATCCCCTCCTTACTGGGACGAGGCATACAATTTATTAATGAAGAAAATGAAGGAGGGCAACTCATCTTAATGGCTAATTCTGACAGAGAAGGAGATAACAATATTGCCAATCAATTGATTACAGACCTTTTTGATTTAATGGGCGAGAACATTATACCAATCAGTATTCTCGATTACCAATTGGGTTTTACCAACTATTATTGGTTCAATAATAGAAATTATCGAGGTAATGAATATTTCTATGACAATGTCACTCGTCTTACGGGTGGCGAATATGTAAATATTTGGAACAACGAAAGAAACATTCAAAATGCCACTGGTGAACTTTTCTCTAACTTATCAGCTTTTACAGGAACCATAGACATTTTTACTACTCTTAGTGAAGGCTTCTGTTACAATCGCTACAACATCACAGAAAGTGGAGAATTCACCAACCTCAACCAACCCATTTTACAAATTGGAAAGTATGAAGGTACTTTTCCTTTTGAAGTAGAAGTGGCCGGTGTTTATGATGAAACTATTCTGGGACAAACTCTTTCTATGCCAGCCATAGAAATTCCTGAAGCAGATACTTTATTAGAAGAAATCTGGACGGGAAATTACTTGCAAACATTGGAAAAAGACTATCAAAACAATACGATTATTAAAGAAATCATTGAAAAGAGTATTGAAGACAGAGTCTTATCCCTCTACACTGCCTTTTTGGCCTTAGAACCCAATCAAGGTGGAGAACCCTGTGTAGATTGTCAGGATAATAGTGCAGAACCAACTACCTCCACTGAGGATATAGCCAAAGACAGTTCTTTTGTATTCAATGCCTATCCCAATCCTTTTAGAGAAAGAACCACCATCAATGTACATACCAATAGGTCTATCGAATGGTCAAATGTTCAGCTCTCTATCTTCAACAATCTGGGACAAGAAATCAAAAGATTTACCAATCCTACTATTTTAGGCAATAATGAAATACAATTAGAATGGGATGCCACTGATGAAAATGGTCAAGCGGTAGCTGATGGCATTTACTTTTTCACTTTGCAATCTAAAACTGAAAGTAGAAGTTATAGGCTGATGAAAATAAAGTAATGTATTGAATCTCAATTCATACTTAATTTCCATGGATTTGGTTTAACGGTCTAAAAGTCTAAAGGTCTAACGAGTTAATTGTTAGACCTTTAG
>JBCBCD010000438.1:0-6062 GCA_038530915.1 Bacteroidota bacterium | reverse complement strand
AAAGGAAAGATTAATATGTGTTAGTCGGTTAACTGTCGCTATTATTGAACGACGCACATAACTTTTTTTAAAACAAAAGAGTATAATTGTTAGTACCTAATATCCTTTCACAAAAAATTAGGGCCTATCCCCAAAGACTGTATATTCTCAAACTATAAACACGATAGTACTTATATCTATGAAGAAGTTAATTGTATCTGCTGTATCAATAATGCTTTGCGTTGGTGTATATGCTCAAAGTAATATTGAAAGAATTGCCCAGCTTACCTATAATACTCAGTTAAATGACATATGGGGTTATGTAGCTGAAGATGGTACAGAATATGCATTGGTAGGCATGCGTACAGGTCTCTCTATAGTCAGCCTGGCCGATCATTCTCAACCAGTGGAGGTCGCTTTTATACCAGGGCAACTTTCCGTTTGGCGAGATATCAAGACTTATAAAGATGTAGCCTATGTAACGACTGACGGAAATACAACAGAAGGTTTACAAATCATAGACTTGAGTCAATTGCCCCAATCTATTACTGTCAGTAATTGGCGCCCAATGATCCCCGGACAAGGCACCTTTGATAATAGTCACAACATATACATCGATCAAAAAGGATATGGGTATGTAGCGGGTTCTAACCTAAGTGTAGGACAAGTATTCATCATTGACTTGAGAGAAAATCCACTTGAACCTACTTTTGTCGGTTTTGTTGGCAATAACTATTCACATGATGTATATGTCCAAGACAATCTTTTGTATTCCTCTGAAGTATTTGAAGGACAGTTAACCATATATGATGTATCTTCTCCCAACTCACCTACCTTAGTAGGGAGTACCAACACACCTTTTACCTTCACTCATAATGCATGGTCATCCACAGATAATAAAACTGTTTTTACAACTGATGAAAGAAGAAATGCTCCCGTTGCAGCATATGATATTTCAGATTTATCGGATATAAAGTTCCTGGATGAATTTAGACCCAAAAATACTTTAGGTACTGGTGTAGCACCTCACAATGTTCATGTTATTGAGAACTGGTTAGCTATCTCCTATTACTCCGAAGGAGCTATAATTGTCGATGCCAGTAGACCCAATAATTTGATTCAGGTAGGAGATTATGATACATCTCCCAATTTTAATAGTGGTTTTAATGGCGCATGGGGTTTATATCCATTCTTGCCTTCGGGCCATATCTTGGTTTCTGATATTGAAAACGGCTTTTATGTATTGAAACCCAATTATATCCGTGCCTGTTATTTGGAGGGTGTCATTTCAGATGCTACAACTGGCACTGGCATTTTTAATGCACGCATTGAATTAATGGAAGACACTAGTATTGTTACTAATTCCAGTTTTTCAGGAGAATACAAAACGGGGACAGCTGTTTCGGGTACCTATACAGCACTTATTACAGCTAAAGGCTACGTGAGTCAAGAAGTTGAAGTACAGCTCCTTAATGGTATTCTTACGCCATTAAACGTAGCACTTATTCCTATTGAACCCTATCGTTTGAGTGGGCAGATCAATGAATTTGGAACAGATGCTAACATTCCTAATGTTCAGGTTTTTGTTGTTGGTGAGGATACTACTTTCCAAACCTTAGCAAATGAAGATGGTTTCTTTGAAATTGCCAACATACAGAGAGATACTTATGATATTGTATTTGGTAAATGGGGGTATCAATCCAAACAAGTTCTCAATTTTAATTTATCTCAGGATGAAGCGCTAAATGTCACCTTGGAAGAAGGCTATCAAGATGATTTCTTTTTTGACTTTGGATGGGAAACAGATGGAACCGCTTTAAGTGGTAGGTGGATAAGGGCTAAGCCCAATGGAACCAAATACCTCGATCAGGTAGCCAATCCAGATCAAGATGTGGAATCAGACTTTGGAAGCTTATGTTATGTCACAGGCAACAGAGGCATCGATGCCGAAGATGATGATGTAGATGGAGGTAATGTCATCCTGACTTCTCCTGAAATTGACCTAACAGATTATGAAACTCCTGTTTTAAGTTTTAATTATTGGTTTTTCAATGCCAAACAAGGAGCAGATGATACCTTAACTGTACAGCTTATTAATGAGTTGGAAAGTGTCATTCTTTTTCAAACAACCACGTCCACCTCTAGTCAATGGCAACAACAAGTAATAAGGTTAAGTGATTTTTTGAGTGAGTGGGAAAGTACATGGACACTTAGTGTAACAACATCTGATCAGGTCAATAGTGATCATATCGTTGAAGCAGGCTTTGATAATTTTCTATTCATTGACTCTCGATCTTCAACGACCAGTACAGAAGATGTTACACCAGAGTTTGAATTTTCCATTTATCCTAATCCTTTTACAGATCAAATAACGATTGAATGGGATATGGAAAGGTCCAGCTCTTCACAACTATTTATGAGACTATACGATATTAACGGTAAACTTCATATCAATCAAATACTAAATAAGGGTGAGCGTTCTGCTGTACAGCATTTATCTTCTCTTCCTTCCGGAATGTATATGGTTGCTTTGTTTGAAAATGACCAATTAATAGGTACAAGAAAAATTATTAAATAATTTTTGGTTGTTGGTTGTTGGTTGTTGGTTGTTGGTTCTTAGTTTTTATAACAAAAAACAACAGAGTTTACACTTCTAAAAACCAGCAACCAAGAACCAACAACTAATTAGAAGGATCTGCAGTCCGATTAATATCTCCGGTTTTAATCCCAATAAAATTGAAGTTGATGAAATCCTGAGTAAAATCCTCTATGTAGAAAATAGTAGGTAACTCTTCTTTGAGAGGATCTTCCGTATTGCTGAATACATATTCATCAGGGATAAACTGCCAATTGGGTGCATCCTGGAAGTTGGGATCTAAACCCATAATCACCTTTTGAATCTTGATTCTATCAATAGTAGATACACTACCCGAACGGTCTACATCCGCTGAAATAAGTTCGTAGATATCAGTGATAGGATTTAATGCTAATATGTGGTTCTGCAAAGCGATCATATCATTGATTGAAACTCCATTTCTTGGATTTTCTTCTTTTAAAATACTCAAGCCATAACGTTCATCACTCTTAAGGTTCATAAACTCATAAAAACCATTTTCATCTGTTTGCGCTACCAGAACTTTAGGTCCTTGTAAAGTAATTTCTGCATTAACTATGGGTCTGCCCTGATCTGTCAAGACAAAACCACTAATACTTAGTTCACCTTTACCAGGATTAGAAGTACCATCTAAGAAAGCTGCTCCCGTATTCAAAGGGTCTAACCAGGTTTTAAGTTGAGTTTCAGGTGAATCATCTCCATCCCATGATTGCACCAATCGACCAAAATAACCAGTAGAACCATCACAATCAGAACGCCCTCCGTGAAGTTGGCCAATTACACGTCCAGCGTTATTGATCAAAGCTGCCCCTGATGAGCCCGGTTGGAAAAAGCCGGTTTCATAAACCACTCTCAAGTGATTGTTTGGAGGAGTAGTTACGCCATTATCCCAATCTATAGGAAAATTAAATACTTCAGAACGTTTGTCGATATTTGCAAACTTCTTAATATCACCTAATGGATGATGAATGTAATAAGTAGAATCAGGACCACCCTCTTCTTTTTCCCAGCCCAAGTAGAAAACATCGTATTCATCCGGAATAGGAGTAGTAAGCTCTAATAATATAAAATCACTTTCTTGTCTACCTGCTAAATATTCACTTCCAATGATAGAATTGGCAATGGGTTCACTGATAGGATTGTCACAGATACCAGATTGGTAACCAAAGTCAAATTTCCAAAAATCATATTGTGGTGTAAATCCATCCTGACAGTGAAAAGCAGTGAGTACGTATGGAATTCCATTTACACTTGTATTATTCATCAGGTTACCTGTACAAAAGCCGGTTCCTTCCTCAACCACCACCATGATTCTACATATGCCCTTTTCTTTTTCCAATACTGAAGGATCGGTCTGACAAGCTATGTTTTCATGACAGTCCCAGGATGAATCAAAACCTGAAGAATTCCCATTGTGTACTTGAAACTCATAATCAGATTTACGAATGCTTTCCTGCTTGTAGGCATGATCTACTCTGAAAAGGTGGATAATTCCTTGTCCCCTGGCATAAGCAGGTTCGTAGTATTCAAGTATCACTTGATCTCCCTGAATCAATCCGGTAAGAAATTTTTTGCTTTCCTTATTGTTCCGATGGGTGTAAGCTCCTAAAACTTGCTTTTTATCTGGGGTATAAACATAAAAGCGACTTCCTTTTGGCAAATAGAATTGATCATACAAAAGCACCAATGCTATCGCATTTTTAGATTGCAGTTTCAATTGCCAAATGCGGTCCCCATTAGCCAGTTCTGTCCATTGCCCTGCATTAGCCAATCCAAAGTCTACTTGTATAGGTGCTGCAAATCTATTGGCCCAAGGTCTTACTTCATCTTGTTCTCTAATTTTTTTCAAATCAAGTACAGGTACTTGAGTAGTTTCAAGTGACTGCTTAGAAAAATCTTTGGAATATTTATTATTAAAACTCACAGGAGTGCCACCTTCACTCATCTGCGCATTGGCCAAATGGCCAATCAAAACGAAAAGGCATAAAAAAATGTAGCGGAGAAATACGTTCATATGGATTATAATTATAGACTCATACTGCTATGAATCTTAGCTTTTTTAAACGAACGGTGAAGTGGTTGATTTCTTTTGCTTCTAAAGCGCCCCACAAAGTTAACATTCGTAGATAAGCTCTCAAAACATATTGTCTCATTTCAATGTGCTAATTCTGGACAAATGTATAAAAAATATTATAATATATTTTATCCTGCTTTGTGATTCAGTAATTGTTTGTATTGAAAATCATCATCTGAAAGTTTAGGTGTTTAGTATAGCTCATCTAAACATCTAAACCAATTATCATATTATTTTAATGATCTACTACGTACGAACTTACCTAGTTACAATTAACGCCCCTCTAGCAGGAACCATTATCTTACCATCACTGACTTTTACGTTTTGATTGACAAAATGTTCACCTCTGATCACCTGATTCCATTCGCCGTTTTCAAGGGCTACTTCTTTTTCTTCTGTTGAGCCATTAAATGCGACAATTATATCTTTCCATTCATCGCCATTGGCATTGTCTTTCAATTGATAGGCTACAAGCAGGTCATCTCCAGGTAAAAATTCCAAGTGTTTTTGAATGTCTTCAGTAGTAGTCATTCTAAAAGCAGGATGGGCCTTTCTCAAAGCAATCAATTGTTGTACATAATTGACCAAATCCATTTGCTCTTTTTTTACAGACCAATCTATTTGGTTGATCTCATCAGGGGATTCAAAAGAGTTTTCTACTCCTTGTTTTGTACGAGCCATTTCAGAACCAGCGTGTAGAAAAGGAATGCCCTGAGAGGTCAAAACCATACTCAAAGCAAGCTTTTGCATCTTCATTTTTTCAGCCTCGTTCGCATCAGGCAATGCCAATGATAGTTTGTCCCAAATGGTGAAATTATCATGACAAGAGGTATAGGTAATGGTTCTCAAAGGATTTGGAGCCCAGGCAGCGTCAGAATAGTTGACTTTAGCATAATCTACTTGTGGATGTTGAGTGGATGCAATAATACCGAATTTAACACTTTCAGCCAAGCCTGTTTTTCCTCCTACAAAGCCAGTTTCATTGGCAGTAAAGACATGTCCTTTAATAGCATCTCTTATATCATCACTAAAAGCAGCTACCATTTCAAATTGATCTAAGTTGTACTTATTAGCCTGCTGATTTTGAGGAAGCGGGCTGTCTCCGGCTACCCAACCTTCTCCATAAATGAAAATAGAAGGGTCTATGGCTTTCACTGCCTTTGCAATGGAATCCATGGTTACTGCATCATGTAAGCCCATTAAGTCAAAACGAAAACCATCTAAATGGTATTCGTTCACCCAATATTCTATAGATTCTACCATAAATTTTCGCATCATTGCTTTGTCACTGGCCGTTTCATTACCACAATAAGAGCCATTTGCAAATTGACCAAGGCTGTCCAGCTGGTACCAAATTATTATTACCGAATGGACAGCCTTGGTCAATTTGCAAAT
>JBCBCD010000437.1:0-6080 GCA_038530915.1 Bacteroidota bacterium | reverse complement strand
TCCCTGAGTTTTATGTCATTGTTTAACTTAAAATACGATGACATGAAAAATTCTAAGTCAATAACTTATCTCTATTGGATATGTACTCTATTTACAGTTTTCTGGATGTATTCTGGGGGTGTTGCAGCATTAAGTAATGCAGACTTCATGGTAGAGACCATTCAGAAATTGGGCTACCCTCCTTATTTTCATCATTTATTAGGAATAGCCAAATTAATCGGAGCTACTTTAATTTTGTTTTCGCTTAATAAATACCTTAAGGCTTTTGCTTATGCAGGTGTTTTTTATGAATTGATTTCTTCGTCATTGAGCTATGCCTTATCAGGGCTACTTTTAGAAGCTATTATACCACTTTTATTCTTTGGTATTGTAGGAGTATCTTGTTACACTTGGTTTAGAAAAAACCGTTATAGTTTGATAAAGGACTTGGACTTATCAATTAAAACAGTCAAAAACTTTCGTCCTGAATTGGTCGCAGACAAAAAGTTTGTGAAAATTTATAAGACCTTTCAAGTAGAAAGAAACAACTTAATAGCTTTAAAGGATTTTAGGAAGATTATTCAGAGGAAGGAAGAGCGAGAAGTGTTCATACTCAACCTGAATGGCGTGCAAATAGGTATCACAATTTGGCATTTGGCGTATCACCATATTGCCCAAGGTTGTATCAACAAACAAGATTTCTTGATTACCTTTTGTCCAGTTTGTAATTCGGGAATGGTATTTAAACCTGTAGTAAACGATCAAAAGTTAGATTTTTATGTTTCTGGTGTTTACAGAGGTACAATGATAATGTCTGATAAACAAACCAACTCTTATTGGGACCACATAACTGGCGAATGTTTGCATGGATTTTATGGAGGTGAGCAACTAAATATAATAAGCTCTCATGAAATAATTTTTGAAAAAGATGCTTCAAGTCATTTAAAGGTAGCTGTTCCTAAACTTAGTCGATTTCAAAAATTAGTTGTAAAAATGCAAAATGGACATACTTGGCGAAAAGTACCTGAAGGTAAATTTTATCCTGGCTTCAAAGAGTCATTTGAATTTGAAGACAATAGAAGACCAGAAAAAGAACTAGGACTTGGGATAGTTCAGGATGATATTGCTAAATTCTATCCGTTAATTTACATACAAAGGCAGGAGAAGATTATTGATATTATTGGAAAGAGAAAAGTTATTGTTAGTATTGATGATGAACTTTCTATCCCAAAGGCAAAATTTGTCAACAATGATAGAAAGCCTACCCAAATATTCATGAGGTGGTATGGATTTGTTCAGACGTTTAAAAACGTTGAAATTTACGAAATAAAAGAAGAGAAAACATGAGTTATCCCGAATTTCACAGAAAAGATCGGAGCGTGTCCAAATTATTAATTAACTGATAATCAGTATTTAGCAATTGGCATTATTTATTTTGGCGTTAAAAAAATGGGCTTGAGGGAGGGCCTAAAGAGCCTTTAGCGAGCGACAAAGGAGTGGCTCTAAATGCGAGCGTAAAGCAAAGTCCATTTTTAGACAAAACAAATACAGCCTTGACTTTTTTGGCTTCGTTTTTGGGTCAAGCCAAAAAGGAAGAATTAAAGTATTGATAATTAAGTTGTTATACAGAAAGGCGTAGCTTAGAATTTAAAAAGTCTGAATTTTCGAATTAATCGAAAATTCGGGATAACTCATGTTTATATTAGCCGTTCACAAAATAAAAGAGTAAGGATTCAAATGAAAAATAATTCTCAATTGAGCAGGTATAAATATTTGCTTTCATTTATTGATGAAAATCTTAATGAAAATATCAATATTCAAAAAATTGAGGATGTCAGTTATTATTCTTATCGAAATATAAACAGAATATTCGAAGCCATTCATCAGGAAACTATAGGAAAATATATCAGGCGTCTTCGCTTGGAGAAAGCAGCGCAATACTTACGTTATTCAGAAATGAGTGTTATGGATATAGGATTTGAAGTTGGTTTTGAAGATAGAGTGGTTTTTAGTAAGGCTTTCAAAAAAAAGTACGGTTGTTCTCCTTTACATTATCGTGAAATCAGCGAATCACATAGAGAATCTATTCAGCAATCTTTTCTAAAAGAAGTAAAAAACAGACAGAAGCTTCAATTTGAAATAGAGGTCCTACCCAATTTTGATTATCTGTTTTTGGAGTATCGAGGTGAATGTGAAGCTTCCGCTGCCATCGAGGAAGCCGGGAACCATTTATATGAGTATGCAAATCACAAGAAGCTATTAACTGATAATTCTGTCTTTATGACAGAAATTATAGATGACAGCAGCTTTGGCGATACCATTCACCTTCGCTACAATTTAGGGTATGTTTTAGATCGACCGTTAGAGTTTCAACCAGAAGGATTCTTCAGAACCAAAAAGCATTCTCACCAGAAGTATGCCAAATTTGTTCACAAAGGCACTTATGAAAATTGTGCTAATTTCTATAATGAAATATATGCATTCTGGATGTCTGATGTAGGATTGGAATTGGTTGATATGCCCAGTTTGGAATTTTACCCACACTACCCAGAATTCGCTTCACTTGAAAACATGGTTACCGAAATTTATATTGCAGTAAGGTAATTGTCCAAAAATGACACATGATTCTTCTTGCATAACTCTTTCTTTGTCAATGACATTTTAAATACATCGTCATATGAACAACAAGATAGAGTCAGCATTCTTGATTTTAGCAGGTATTATAGGGCTTTTTGTCGGTGGTGGCTTGCTCTTTTTCCCTGCTCAATTGCAAGGAGACAATGGGATTATATTGACAAGTGCAAGTCATTTTAGTGAAGCAAGAGCACCTGGAGCTGCAATGTTTTCGGCTGCCATTTTTGCTTTTATCAGTGTCTTCCGAACCAATTGGAGACGAACAGCCCTTATCATCATGTCACTGTTTTTCCTTTCTTATGGACTTGGGCGGCTATTAAGTTTAATCTTAGACGGAATGCCCGCTCAAGGCTTGTTCTATGCCATAATAGTCGAATTGATTATGGGCATGCTTGCAATCATTGTACTTGTGAGAATGAAAGTGACCACCTAATAAGGATGATGCTGCAATTTCTATCCACTTTAATTTTCAATTAAAAAATCGAATCTAAATAAAGAAAAATTATGGAAGGAATAGTAAAACAAATGGAAGACAATATAGGTCTGATTATCTATATCATAATTAGCTTCTCTTTGCTATTAGCAATTGCTGAGTTTTTTTATGAGCTTTATAAGAAAAAAATCAACAAATGGCGACTGGGGGAAATGTGGGCAAGTTTCGGTGTCTTTATTATTGCCCAACTAATGGAAAAATCTTCTACATTAATTTTTATAGGTGCATTCTTCTTCGTTGGTGAATATATTCCATGGCAGATACCCGTGAATATTTGGACAACACTGTTGTGTCTCATATTGGTTGATTTTATCTATTATTGGGAACACGTAATAGAGCATAAAGTGAGGATTTTGTGGAGTTACCACAGTATTCATCACAGTTCACCCATTTACAATTATACCACGGCGTTGAGGGTTTCGTTCATAGATGGTTTTGTTACATGGGTGTTTTATCTGCCATTGGTATTGATTGGTTTTCATCCTTATATCATATTTCTTTGCTTCTTTTTTGTCTTGATGTATCAGTTTTGGCTCCATACTGAAATCATCGGGAAATTAGGTTGGTTTGAAAAAATATTCATGACCCCATCCCAGCATCGAGTGCACCATGGTTCTGATAAAATGTATCTTGATAAAAACTTTGGTGCTTTACTTTCTATATGGGATAGGATTTTTGGTACTTATCAATAGGTGGAGTCCCTCCTCAATATTGGCAACAGCCGAGCAACCTCAAAACATCATTCCAGTCTTTTATTTTTGAGTACTCATATAAAACGAGTTTTTTAATGCAAGAGGGTAAATTATAAGTACACAAATACATTGTGGCACATTGAATCATATTATTATGAAAACAACAAGACAAAAGTCTCATTGGAAATTCAAATCAAGAATGGTGTTGGAATTGATTAAAGTGTATTGCTCT
This sequence comes from Bacteroidota bacterium, assembly GCA_038530915.1. Taxonomy (GTDB): domain Bacteria; phylum Bacteroidota; class Bacteroidia; order Chitinophagales; family Saprospiraceae; genus JANQPA01. Next base: position 2,050 of record JBCBCD010000437.1, on the reverse strand, counting down.
TTTTACGACTTGTTTAAACAATACCAATACCTTCCTCAACAGCATAACCATTGGAAGCAGTATAGCTTCCACCATGTTATTTTTACTAATAGATTGAAGAAAATATTCATTGTGGCTATCCTTTGTATAATCTTTGCTGGCTGCACCCAGCAGGAAGGAAAAAAAGAGGAGAGTAATGAGTTACTACCAACTGATAGAATTGAATTAAATTATCCCAATGCTGAAGTGGCCATTCTTGGAACTTTTCATTTTAAATCTAATGTAGATGCTTACAAACGCAAGTATCATATAGATATATCCACCGAAAAAACTCAAAATGAGATTCAAGAACTACTTGATCATTTGAAAGGATTTCAACCAACTAAGATAGCACTTGAATTTCCCATTAAAAACCAGGATAAACTTGATAGCCTTTATCAAGAATATAGAAAAGACAACTTTGAGCTTCCAGTTGCTGAAATGTATCAACTTGGTTTCAGATTGGCTAAACAGTTGGGGCATCCACATATTTATGGGGTAGATACGCAAGCTCCTCTTCACCTAGAAACCCGCGTAGCAGACTGGGAGCAGTATGCCAAAGAAACAGGTTTACAAGACAAGTGGAATGATTTTACCACTTACTTTACCGAAAAATATACAAATAGTGATTCACTAAAAACAACCATGTCGTTACTGGACTACTATAGTTTTTTGAATTCGAAAGAAGTGGAATTGGTAAGTGGTCAAGATAAATTGAATGGAATGATTCAGCTTGGTGCCGGTGACACCTATATTGGAGCCGATGGAATAACAAAGGACTACCGAAGAAATTTAAGAATTTATGCAAATATGTTGAATCTCATTGAAAGTGATGAAGATCGCTTTCTAATGATCTACGGATCCTCTCATAAAAGAATATTACGGCACTTCTTTGAAGACTCTATGGAGTTCACCTATAAAGATATTTCCCCATATTTGGAATAGCAAAGTAAAAAATCACCAATGACCAGTATAAAAACTACAAAAACGTGCAGCTCAACTTGTAAATCAGAAAACAAATCAAGTGGGCTAGTCTGTAATCTAACAACATCAGAACTTCAAGAGCGAAAAAAGACCGTGCTTAAAAGTTTAAAAACCAAAGTTGTTCAAAAGAAAGAATTAGAAAACGGATATGCTTTTGAATTTCCCGGGACGGACGAAATACTTGACGAGCTGATCGAGTTCATAAAAACAGAAAGGGCTTGTTGTGACTTTTTTGTATTTAGACTTTCCATAAGTGGCAATAAAAGTGAGGCTTGGCTTGAACTGACCGGACCAGAAGGAACCAAAGCCTTCATATCAACTGAACTCGAATTTTGAAAGGTAGCACAGAAAAAACGTATGATTATTCTTTTAGTTTTACTAAGCGGTAAAAAAATATTCTAAAACACACAAATGGATCATTATGAAAAATACGTTTCTTACTCTCTTCATACTTTCGTTTACAGTCTTTTTGTTCGCGCAAAATGAACCTCAAGATTTAACGGGAACTAAAGCCCAAGAATTTGAATTAGTGGACATTAATGGTAATATTATTTCTTCCAAAAGCACCAAAGGGAAAGTTGTTGTTTTGAATTTTTGGTACGTTGGTTGTAAACCTTGCCTCAAAGAAATTCCTGAGCTTAACACAGTCTACAAAAAATATGTGGAAAACCCAGATGTTATTTTTGCATCAATCACCTATGATAATCTAGAAAGAGTAAAGAAAAAATTGAGTAAATATAATATTGAATACCCTATAGTTGTAGACGGAAATGAAGCTTGCCAGTCATTTAGGGTAAATGGTTTTCCAACTAATATTGTAATTGACAGAAAAGGAAATTATTACTTCAGGTTTACTGGGGGATTCTCAGGTATTGGGGACCTTATTTCAGCTTCTATTCAGAAAGCATTGGTAATTTAGAAGGTGGTTTACCAGATACAAGCATGAATTGTAATCATATCTAATTCGGCTGAGGACCCAAAAAATCGCATAGATGCTAGAACTTAACTAGTTTTGATAGATTAAAAGGAAAATCAGACCATTTCTTCA
>JBCBCD010000436.1:0-6118 GCA_038530915.1 Bacteroidota bacterium | reverse complement strand
GTGTAGGGTGTAGGGTGTAGGGTGTAGGGTGTAGGGTGTAGGGTGTAGGGTAAAAAAGCATTTTAGACAAAAGACCAGAGGCCAAAGACAAAATCAATCCATATTTTTTTCTCCCCAATTTCTCATAGATTCAATAATGGGCAATAAAGAGTTCCCTAAATCAGTCATGGAATATTCTACCCTGGGAGGGATTTCAGCATATATTTTTCTATTCAAAATGCCATCCGTTTCTAATTCACGAAGTTGTTTGGTGAGCATCTGTTTACTGATGCCTTGAATTCCTCTTTGAAGGATACCAAATCGATTGGCACCTTTAGTAATAAGATATAAAATAATGGGTTTCCACTTCCCTCCTATTTTACTCATAGTAAATGTAACTGGGCATTCTCCAATATCTACCGTTTTTTTTTTCTTCCATTTTAAAAAAAATGTATTTGCAAAATATTGATTATCAATAATGGTCACAATTTTAGGACTACCCCATTAATCAATGACTACTTGTATTTATTAGACAAAGTTATAATTTTTGACTCATCAAATCAATATAAACCATAAAAAGTTAACATCATGTTGAATAATCAAGAAAAACAAAACATCCAGCTGGTTTGGGATGGGATGAGTGCTATTTTGGAAAATAAAAATGAAGCAAAAGTAGAAGCTTCCTTTGCTGAAGATTTCATACAACACAATCCGTGGGCAAAAGATGGTTTGGCCCATGTAAAAGAAATGCTGCAGTTTGATTTTGGTTATAAACCAGTACGTTGGGTTGCCGATGGGGATATCATGGTTTATCATGGTTATTATACTGCTCCTAATCCATTAGGAGATCACCCTTTACTGTGTGTAGATGCATGGCGCATTGAAAACGGAAAAATTCAGGAACATTGGGATGCATTGGCTCCAATGCCTCAAAGTGCAGTAGATAATGCCACAAATGGTGGTGGCAATGGTGAGAAAGAAGTAACAGAAGCTACTCGTGAAGCCAATAAAAACACAGTACATAGATTCTTAGATCATGTATTAAACAGGGGGAGATTAGATATGATTAATGACTTAGTAGCGGATGACTATGTATATCATCATGAAACAGGCGGTGAATTATCAGGAAAAGCTGTCTTAATAGATCATATCGAAAAGAAAAATGGCGGCAGAATGTTACATGATAATAAAATGTTGGTGGCATCAGGTGATTTAGTAATGGCACATTCACATTACTTTGGCAATGATGAAAGAGTAGTATTTGATTGGTTTAGATTGGATGATAATTTTAAAATAGCAGAGCATTGGTCTGTAGAACAACCCATCACGCCAATAGCTGAAGTAGCTAATACTCATCCACACTTTTAATAAAATCCAAAATGAGTCAAACAAAATCAGATAAGGAATTTAAGCTGCCAAATTGGTGGTTTATTTTACCTGCATACCTGACCTTATGGACTGTGTGTTTCAGTCTTTACAATTTCATTTCTGAAAATTGATTTATGGAGAAGGGTAAGTTTATGCCCTTCTCATCCTTATGCATCACATTCAACGGATAGTCTTTATCATTTTGATCTTTCTTCACATTCCAGGAATAGTAATATACATAAGCACAAAATGATCTTTTTTAGCTGCTTAAAACTTTAAGATAAGCCGTCCAAGGACCAACTTCAGATGAATATTGCTTAGCCATCACACGAGATATTTGAGCTATATGCCCTAGGTCATGAACCACCCAGGTAGACAGCAGTTGCCTCAGTGTAACTTCGCCTAAGGCAGGATGAATGCCCTTTTTATCCAAATCTGAAAACGAAACATTTAAAGTTCGCAAAGTCAAGAGGTTTTCTTCTCTCAAGCTTCTGAATTCTTTCAAAAGGGATTTGATGGATTGGTTCTGAGAACCATTCATTTGAGCAAAGCGATCAAAAGGTTCGAAAGTTTTGTTATCCGACTTAGATAAAATAACTTTTGTACGAGTTATCCAGTCTGTTTTTTCTCCATGAATTAGATGTCCTACGACGTCATAAGGGCTCCATGTATTTTCGCCCTCATTATTTTTCAACCAATCATCTGATAAGCCAATTAACAGGGATTCTAACGTAGCAGGAGTACTGCTCAAGATTTCTAAAGTTCTTTTCGGATGGAAAGTCATAGCTTTTCATTTGTTTTTGTCAATACATTCTCATGGAGGATGCATGAGTGATTTGAGCTTGGTATTAACCTTAGAATTATTTGGCAGGAAGTATAAATATAGAGAACTTAAGTAGTTAACAAAAATAAACATAAGTGATCCCGAATTTTCGATTTTATCGAAAACTTGGGGTTCTTAGAGACTAGCGTACAAAATCCTATCTAACAATTTGATTATCAAATTTTTATAAAAGTCTTTACTTCTGCCTTGATACAAAAACGAAACCAAAAAAAATCAAGGCGGTATTTCTTTTACCTACAAAATGGGCTCTGCTCAACGCTCGCACTTAGAGCCACTCCTTTGTCACTCGCTAAATGCTCTTTTTTGCGCTCTTACAAGCCCATTTTTTTAACGGCAAAACAAATAATGCTATTTCATTAATAATTGATTATCAATTTTTTATAAAAGCCATAGCTTTTTGCTCTTTCATTCAAAATTCGCGATAACTCATGTTTATCTAGTCTAGCATCACAATAAAAATGAGGTCCAAAACACTCAAGCCTAATATAATCAGTAGCCATACCCACCATTTCAGATGTATGTTCTTAGCAATGATCATTTCAGTTATAGTCCACAGCGCGATGTAGCCAGTCCAAATCCATATGTTATGGACTTTATTGATCATCATAATTATCATGCCGATCATAAAAATCACCATCACCACCATGAATTTTATCCATTCTATCCTACTTGCCATTTATTGATTTTTTAGTTCTTGATTAAATGCGCTTTGCTCTTTTGGCAACCAATCAGGTGGTTTCACCAAGACCAGTAGTTTGTTTTGCCATCCTTTTACAGTTCGTATTTTTTTACCCAGGCGAGTCAAGCCATGAAAAAAGACCTTCAAAGGATTCACACTATTGAGTGGTTCTGAAATGCCATAGATGACTTTTTCTTCTTCTGTTTCAAAGGTCCCAAACATTCTGTCCCATAGGATAAAAATTCCAGCATAGTTTTTATCCCAATATTGAGGATTAGAACCGTGGTGTACTCTATGATGTGAAGGCGTGTTGAATATATATTCTATTAGCTTGGGTAATTTTCCGATTACCTCCGTATGTAAGATGGCCTGAAAAGACTGTACAAAAAATTCGGCCAGTAGCACCAAAATTGGATCATAACCAAGCATTACAATGGGTAATGAAAACAATACCGGAAAAATCGCATCTAAAGGCCCAAATCGATACGCAACAGACATATTGAAATGTTCAGAACTATGGTGTACTGTGTGAGTAGCCCAGCCTATACCTACCCGATGCATCATTCTGTGCTCCCAATAGTAGGCAAAATCTGCAAGGAGTATACAGGTAATAATCGTTGCCCAATTCAATAGGAGATGAGGCAAACTGACATTGTAATGAATCCAAAAATAGACCTTAGTAAGGAAAAGCAGCCCCAAAATGTATTCAATAAATGTAAAAGCAAATACCGTAATTACATTGGCAATAGAATCGAAAACTACTTCTTTTGACAATCTATTTAGAAAAGCGTATCTGATGAGTTCCACTACAAAAAATGGAATGATCACATATAGGATACTTAAATCATTGAAAACATAAAACCAATACGAAACCTCTTCCCAGTTGAGGTTTTTTGTCAACCAGTCGGTCATAATTATATTTTTTTCCAGGTTTCAACATCAGCATAACCATAATACTCATAGCTCAATGTGAAAGTGCTGTCATCAATTAACTTTATGGAACAAGCTGCATCATACTTCTTTCCTTCATATTCAAAAAAGTAGGTCCCCTCTCCTAGCTTACCTTCAAACTTTTGAATGACAAGGGTCTTAACAGCTTCTGCTTTTTCAGTATATCCATCTTTGTCTGCGTATTCGTAAGTGTAAGCGTTGTAAGTTGCTCCTTCTTTTTTGATGTCATAGATAACAGCACCATCAAAATCATCACTATTGTAGCTAACCTTCCATTTTCCAATGAAAAGATCTAAATTATTCTCGTTTTGGGAAATTGTATTTTCCTTGGATGTAATTGAATCCTGCTGTCCTTCTTGGGTAGGTGATTTGATATTAGCTATCAAAGTGTTTTGCTGAGCCCCATAGGAAAAATAATGGGCAAAGCCTGCTAATAAAACTACAACAATAAGACTTCTAAAAAATAAGGTGGAATGCTTCATTTGATATAAAAATTTGTTTGATACAAATATCAAATGAAAGGGCCTACATTCTTTTGACCTAAGTCAAAAAATCACTTTCTTGAACGGATTCGACTTAGCGTTTCTTGGGAAATGCCTAAAAAAGAGGCGATTAATCCCAGTTTTACACGCAATTCTATCTCTGAAAAATGCTTAAGGAGTAATTCGTACTTCTGTTTAGCTGATAAAAACGACCATCCTTTTGAAAACTCATCCAAAAAGGCAACAATCTCTTCTGCCAATAAGCGTGCAAACTTACTGAAAGCAGGATATTCATCAATCAATTTTTGGTAATTGGTATAGCTGATTCGATATAAAATACAATCCTCCAAACATTCGATTTCTTCAAAACTTGGTTCTTGCCTAAAGAAACTGGACCAAGCGGTCACGAAAGAGTTTTCTGCATAAAACCAGGAAGTGATGTGTTGTCCATCCTGATTGTAGTAATTGTGTAAGATGCCTTTTTCTATAAAATACAAATACCTGGCTTTGCTTCCATCTGCTAGTATTAGTTCCTTTTTTTTAGTTGTTATTTTTTCAAAATACGATACGATTTGTTCTTTTAATGCGGGACTGATGTGTGCTCTGACGGATATATTTTCTAACAGAATTTGCATTAAGTTTTAATTTTTCACTATGTAGGCCAAAGAGTAGATCTGGTATAAACACATCACAATTTTAATCATTTTTTAGTTATTCGCCATACTTTAAAATCTTTGTAAATAGCAGACCTGGTGTACATATGACGCAGCCCAATTCTACCTTCATTGCAGGCTTCAACTTTGGAAGCATCCCATCGGCAAATCAATTGATCGCTTGCATCGCTTTTATTTTGTATCTGCATTTCGATCTGATTGCCCAGACGAATTACTCGGATATGGTAGGTAAAAAAAGGCTTAAATAGTCCGGTATTGAAATTATCGGGAAGGATATCACTCCCTCTAAGTTTCTTAAGGTCAGGTTGGTACCTTCTCAATCTTATGTAATCGTTGGCACCTCCAACCGCATAACTGATGTGGTAAGCATTCATGTTTCTAAAATAGATACTCATAGTGGGTACTTTTCTCTTATCATTCCAAAGCGAAATATCTTCCGGATATTCCTTTCCTCCTTTTCCTGTTGCATGGAAATATAAAATATTCACATATCGACTAACTGTATCAACACGTGTGTAATCATATTCGATAAGGATGTTGCCTTCGAATCTTTGTTGTGTCCAAAGTACGGTGTGAGAAGTATCATTGCCTGGCTTAGGGCCTGCTGCCAAGTACATCCCCAAAGGAACATTGTCAACTCTCGCCTCTTCCCCATCCAAAAACCATTTTTGGGTCCAGTTCTTGGTACCTTTATCTTCAAAGAGTAAATCCTTTTTTGTCCATTCAACAATTGTGTCTTTTGATTCTTGCCCCCTTCCAATGTTGAGATGGCCCAAAGCAATCAAGCATAAGAGAAGAAGTTGGGTAGTAGGCATATTCTTCATAGTAGTAATCTGATTTATGTTTTAATCAAATATGTTGATTAAATCCATCAATTACAAGGTATTTGAGAGAAGTAGACGTATACCGGACTTGATCTAGACGAGCGTCAAAAGCTTTTTGCTCACCATGGAGTAGCTTGGAGTTATTTATTCATAAGTTTATTTGTAAGACTTGCTTGCATACCTCTGGCTATCAAATAATTGGAATCCTGTCGTAAGGATATTTTCTGGCAAAAGTCCCAAAATTGGTCAGTGCTAATTGCGATCTTTTTTTGAAAAATCTTCCGTGTTTTTGATGCCTTCGTCTCTGTTGTTAGTTG
>JBCBCD010000435.1:0-6118 GCA_038530915.1 Bacteroidota bacterium | reverse complement strand
GACCGTATTCATAAGTTCACCCATGTCTTCACCAAAATAGTATTGGACGATTAGAGCAGCAATCGTAATGATTAAACCCAAAAAGAAGAAAATGCCCAAAAAGACAGCATGGAAATATTCTTTATTAATAATAAGGTCTAACTCTTCAGGATTTTTTTCATAGTAATCAATGACTTCTTCTGTAATCTCTTGATTATCAGAAAATATAAGGTTTGAAGATTGATGTTTTTTATTCATCTGCTGGTATTTACTATTCTTACTCAATCAATAATTTATGTCTCAATCACTAAGTTCCAACAAATATTCAGCTATTCTCACATCATATTTCTTTTTCTGGTCAGAAGCTGCAATCTCTTTGATCCTATCTTTAAAAAGGGAACGTGTATTTGTCCCTGCAAAATGTAAAATATCAAGGGTGTACAACTGAATGAATTCATCATTGGTATTAAGCAACTCTTTAAAGACAGACAATCCATTTTCATGTTGACCTGTATTTAACAAAAGAAAAGCTGCTTTTATTCTCACAGATAGTGCTTGTGATTTTGTCAGTTCTGATATTTTCTCACTCAGTTCTTTATTTGTAGATAGTTTGTTTTTAATCAAATGATGCAATGCCCAATTTTGATAGTGGATGTTTTTATCCAATGCCGCCATCACATCTGGTTCAGAGAGTTGATTATTGGAAGTGGCTTTAAATACAAACTCTAAAAGGGAGCGGTATTCCGTATCTGTCCATTGGTCAATAGCTTTAATATCTTCAAAGGTTCTGCGTTCTAGTTCGTGGATGATTCCTTTGTCTCTTTCTGCCGTCATCCATTCGATTAGAGCCTGGTTTAGTCGTTCGATGAGGTTGACTTGATCAGGATCATTGTATAAATTGTTAACATTGTGTGGATCAGCTTGGCAATCAAAGAGTTCTATGGGATCTTTGGGGAGCCAAAAAGCTGCTTGTGCCTCATTACAAAGTCCTTTTTCATAAGCATCCAGCCAGGAGGGGAGGGTTGCCTGACGAAACAAGTATTGCAGCTTATGCCCATTGGGACGTTCAGGAAAAAATTGGCGAATATATAAGTACTGACTGTCGCGTATAGACCTGCTCATATCTATCCGTTCATCCATGCGGGAGGCATACCCATACACATATTCTCTCGGTGTTGACTTCTGATTGAAAGCCGAACCATCCAGATAGTCAGGAAGCTCAATGCCAGCCAAGGATAACATGGTAGGGGCCAGGTCGACAAATGAGATCAATCGATTAGAGGCGGATTTTGCTTTATAATCAGGAAAGAGCGATTGATATTTTTCAGGTACTCTCACAATGAAAGGCACATGTTGACCTGAATCATAAAGGTATCTCTTACTTCGCCCCAATATGCCACCATGATCGCTATAATAAAAGATGATGGTTTCATCGTATAAGCCATCCGCTTTAAGCTGTGAAATAATTTTTCCGACCAGGCTGTCCATTTGTGTAATGCGATCATAATACCAAGCTCGGTCTTTCCTGATTTCTTCCGTATCGGGATGATAAGGAGGGATGTTCATCTTTTGAGGATCATGGATTAATTGTTCAGGTCTATCTCCATGAATACTGCTTTCATGAGACCTACCTAAATTTACGATATGAAAGAAAGCTTGGCCTTCCGCTCGGTTGGAATAATGGGCTGTTTTGCTCGATTCATCCCATGCAGATGGTTGGTCTATGGTATTGTAATCCTTTTTCTGTTTATTGGTGGTGTAATAGCCTTTTTCTCTTAGGTATTTGGGAAAAAAACGAATGAGGTTGCTGTCTATAGGGAAGGTGGAACGCATATTTTCGGTGCCATTACCACTGGCGTAAGTACCGGTTATGATGGTATTTCTTGCGGGAGCACAGACTGGAGCATTGGAAAAGGCATGTGTGTACATCATTCCTTCTGAAGCCAATTGATCAATATTGGGCGTAATAGCCAGAGAATCTCCATAGCAACCCAGATAGGGGCTATTGTCTTCACTAACAATCCAAATGATGTTGGGCGGAGGTTGCTCTTCGAAAGCGTTTTTTTCATTATAAGAAAAAAGAATGGTCAAGCCAATGCTAAACAGCCCATAGAAGAGCAGCCCAAATTTTTGTTTGTTTAAAGTTGTCATTGTTTAAAATTTTCAACTCCAGCTTTGGAGGGTTCCCTCACGCAGAGCATCTATGGCCATTCGGACACTGATGGCTGCAGTAGCACCGGTTTTTACATTTGAAACAGGTGCTTTGCCAGACACTATAGAATCGTAAAAGTCCATAAAGGCATAGTGTGTACCCTCCCAATTTTCATGTTCTTTATTTACGTCTATGGGATAGCCTTCTTTAGATTCATGCTTTTTCAAGGTTGCACCGGAAACGCCATCTACCATACCCAATTCCTTTTTATTCAATGACTCATAGTAGAGCCAGCCTTTGTTGACTTTTAACTCTATGGTCCCCTTGCTACCTTTGAATTTAAACTGGTATCCTTCGTGTGCATTAGCGGTCAGAGAAATTAAATTCACTTTCATACCGTTAGGATATTCCATAAGGGTGTTTACATTGTCGAAGGTTTCGCGTCCGTCTTTCCAGTAGTCTATACCACCTAATCCTATAACTCGAGAAGGATGTGTATCAAATACCCAATTGACGAAATCTATCTGGTGGGAATGTAATTCTGCCGTAAGTCCACCGGAATATTCCCTGTACATGCGCCAGTTGATCATCTTTTCATATTTGGCTTCAGGTGCAGGTCTTCGCCAATCCCCATTGCGATTCCATTGGATGTAGATATTGGTGATATCGCCAAGGTAGCCTTCCCGTAGATAGTTAGCGACTTTAAAGTATAAAGGATGATAACGATATTGATGCCCAACCAGGAAAGTCCGATCAGTTGCTTCTACCTTTTTGATTAGTTGGCGAGCCTGGTCCTTTTCATAGGTCATGGCTTTTTCACAATAGATGTGCTTGCCACTCTCCAGAGCATCAACGGCCATCTGATAGTGCATGGATAAGGGCGTTGCAATAACGACAGCATCCACATTCGGGTCTGCCAATAGTTTTCGGTAATCCTTATAAGCTTTACAACCTTCATCCGCGTTAGCAACAGCTTTGTCTAACCTGAATGGAATGGTATCGCAACAAGCTACTGTTTTGAATTGAGGCAGTTGTTTCAATAAATTAACAATCCCTCCTCCACGAGCACCGGTTCCTATGACGCCTATTTGGATAATATCATTTTTACTAAAAGATCTATTGTTCGCATTTACTTGGCTGAATGTCAAACCTGCAGCTGCAAGACTGCTGTTTAACAGGAAATCTCTTCGATTCATTTTTTTATTTTTTCTCTAATTTAAGCAGAAGATGGGAGCTATTTTGATGGAATCTTTGACTCTAATCTTTGCATTTAAATTTAATGTCTAAAGTCGAAGGTCTAATATCTATGTTAAAGCTACCTTAGACGTTAGACCTTCAACCAATTAAACGCATTTATAAATCTTCACTTTACTATATGATTTATTCCAATTCTCTAATCTTAATACTTCTAAAAGACACCTTATCACCATGATCCTGAAGCAGGATATGTCCTTCCGGCAACTCACCAAAATTAGGCCATACCTTATATTTGCTGTAAGCTACTAGTGCTCTGTACATTTGAGTATTGCGCTCAAATTCTACTACTTTGACACCATTGAGCCAGTGTTCTACATGATTTCCTTTTACAATAAGATGTGCCTGATTCCATTGGTTTATTCCACGAAATAGTTTATTCTTACCTGGTACAGATAGGTTTGTAGCTGTAATTAAATCATATAAAGAACCCAACGTTCTATTTCCATTAACCCCTTTTTTGGCATCTGGATGTTTTTTATCGTCCAAAATTTGAAACTCTAGCCCGATAGAAGAACCAGGTCCTTTATTCAATTCCGGATCTACAAAGTACTTGATGCCACTGTTGGCTCCTTCTGTGATTTTGAATTCCAGTTTCAATTCAAAGCTGCTGAATTTTTCTGTAGTGATGATATCGCCGCCATTAGCTGATTCAGCTCCATCGGATGCTAGGACCGTTAATACACCATCTTCAATTTCCCAACCCTTATCAGGGAATTGTTGAGCACGTGCGCTGCGCCAGCCTTTTGTTGTTTTTCCATCCCAAAGCATGCGCCAACCTTTGCGTTTTTCAGCCTCAGAAAGCCCATTAGGGATCATGTTGATCTCGAGAGCATGTGGAGCAACCTTCCATCGTTCTTCTTCTAAGTTGTTTGTTTTGATGCGTATATTTTTCCATCGAATTTCTCGGCCGGCCATTTCCTCTCTATTAGGAATGCTGTGTACTTGTAAGCCGATAAAACCTGAACTGGTCATGTCATCGACTAAGTTGGCTGTTTGTATGCCATTTATCCATATGCGTAGATCTGACCCAATGGCTTCAATTCGGTATTTATTCCATTGTCCTACTTTATAAGCTTTTTGTCCTTCTGGATTAGCAGCTAAACTATACAGCCAATTGCGTCGGGCCTCATCATAGATACCACCACTGTATGACCGAGGACTTGGGTCTATCTCTGCCTGATAACCATGCACTCGACCATTTTTGTAGTCTTTTTTACTATTGCTTCTAAACTGAACACCCGAATTGATGGCTGCATCTCCCCAAACTTCGAATTCAAGTATAAAATCATCATAGTTCTTTTCGGTACACAAGAAAGAATTGGGGGTATTGGTTTTTGTAATTCCTACAATTACTCCATTACGGACTTCGTAAGTGGCTTCTCCATTTAATTGCTTCCATCCGTCCAGATTTTTTCCATTGAAAAGATCTACCCAGCCATCATTGCTTTGAGCAAAGCTATAAGATGGTAGCATAAAGAAAAGGGCAAGCCCAATAATGCCGATAATTTTTTTTACTTGCATTTTGTCTATAGTTGAATTTTTTATTTTAATCTGATTTAATTTTCGTTTTATACCTCTGCTGGTTCCCATCCTTTTGCATAGTCACGACTCCAGTACTTTTTCATCACTTTCTTGTTGCGAAAATGTCCTGTAGCTGGATCGATTTCCAAATGCTTATTGCCTTCGCGATAAGAGATATTGGCATAATGACACATGTGTGTACTAAGTGCACCTTCATCAATCGGGCAATTCAAGTTCTCTTTACCACGGATGGTTTCTATAAAGTTATTCACATGCAGCGTAGTTAGGTCGCCACCTCCACCGAGAGCTGTTCCTGATTCTTTGCCACCTTGACGTTCCCTAATGAGTTTCCCTTTTCGGTCGTATAACTTATATCCACCACGGTCAACATATACGCTACCTTCTGATCCATAAATAAGAGTGCCACGTCCAGAGTCATAAGTAGGGTGACCAGAACGACTCTTTCCATCCCATTTCACAGTTTTATCACCGGGAAATACAATAGTTGCATCCATGGTGTCGTACATGGTCCAAGGATCGTCTTTGTAGTGATACTTACCGGCATTAACCTGTACAGATTGAGGGTAAGTAGCTTGTAAAGCCCAACGTCCTACATCCAACTCATGAGTCGCATTATTTCCGGTTTCAGCAGTACCCCATGTCCAGTACCAATGCCAGTTGTAATCACCAACAATATCTATGAAATCAGTTCTTGGAGCTGGCCCCTGGAACAATTCCCAATCTAGGTAATCAGGTACAGGAACTTTATTGGCATTAGGGACTCTGGTTCTTGTATTGGTGTAAAAAGCGGTAGCCAGATAAGCTTCACCGATGGCACCGTTGTGGATCTCTTTGATGATTTCTCTTGTTTCCGGGGAAGATCTTTGTTGGGCACCCATTTGTACAACCAGGCCTGTTTTTCTTTGCCAGTCAACGAGCAATTCATCTTCACGAGGGTTGTGGCTACATGGCTTTTCTACATAAACATGTTTTCCTGCTTGCATAGAAAGAATGCTACCTGGTGCATGCCAATGGTCAGGAGTAGCGTGAAAAACGGCATCCACGTCTTCCATAGCAAAGATTTTACGCATGTCTTTTTCCTGCTTTGGAGTTTGTCCTGTTGCCTTATTGACTTTTCCGGCACCTGCTTCCTGACGGCGAGCATCTACATCGGAGACATAAGTGATATCAACATTTTTGAGTTTGGAT
>JBCBCD010000434.1:0-6122 GCA_038530915.1 Bacteroidota bacterium | reverse complement strand
TGGTTAGAAGAACTCATAGGAGTTGCCCAGGCAGGCCCAAATGAGTTCTTCTAACCAAGTCGTTCCTGCTGTTTTTACATGCAAACCTGCGTCATGTTTTTTAATCAATTGATTGATAATAGGATAAAGAGAATATTTGTCGCTACCCGTATGAATACTCAGTTTTAGGTCTTTGGGTAAACCAAACTCTTTTATGGCATATTTGATCACCATTAGATCGTCTTCAAACTCTTTCTTAAAAAGACCGATTTCCCCTTCATAATCCAGGCCAAGGTAAAAGTTGCCCGAAAATTTCGGGGCAATGGTATTAACTGGTACACCTTGGTCGGCCAACATTCTGAGGATAAAAAAGAGTTCAATGGGTGATTGTGGAGTATCCACCTCATCAAGTGAAACCTCAACAACAAAGTACTCGCTCGCTTTTTGTTTTTTGATGGTATTGTAGACACAAGATGCAGTTTGTGTTGCTTTATAGAACTTATCGGCTATGCCAAGCAGTTCATCTGTTGTGATGATCAACTCTAAACTAAGACCGGGCACTTTTAATAAGCCGATGTATTCCTGATACTTTTTTAAAAATTCTGATTTCTCTTGCAGGCTCAATGGCGAATTAATTTGCTCTGCAATGTCAATGGTGAAAAAATCTGAATAAGGTATAAATGGATCGACGGTATTGATGGTGATGTGATCAGCATCAACAAAATAAGGCTCTTTCCAGTCTAAAGCCTGGACTGCCTGATCTGCCTCCACCCTAACTGATCGATGAAGGGAATGGACGGTTTTGTGTTCCCTGTAGGATTTGTTCCACACAGGAGAAATATCTAAACCTAACTGCTGAGCTTCTACAAAAGCCTGCAATTGGTATTTTCCTTGGTGTGCAAAACGGTCTCCAATACCGAATGAATATTTTTTGATCATTTTTATAACTTTAAACTCTACCACCACCGGTAACGACCACCACTTTTTTATCTAGATCCTGAAAAATTGGGGTATTCATTTTTGAGTTTTTAGCAACCCATCCAACCACCATCTACATTGATAATAGAGTCATTCATATAATTGGACGCTTCACTCGCCAGATAAACGGCCGGGCCTTTAAAGTCTTCTGGTTTTCCACTTCACTACCTTCCAATTCTAAAGAAGCGGAAACACCTATAATGTCCGCAACTGCCTCAGCTAAAGCTATAGCTTTACCAATACCTCTTTTACAACCTGTTACCAAGGCTTTTTTTTCGTCCAGTTTGAAAGCTTCTAAGATCATAATTAACGTATTTCTTCTAAACTGATACCATCCATGTCTGTAAATGCTTTGTTTTCTCTCACCATTGCCCAGATGAAAGAATAGGCTATCTAACCCCTCGGATTCGCTAGCCTATTTTATTTTCTTTAATGTTCGTTTTTCCCAAAAAACAGAGCTTTTTTGGGAAAACGAACATTAAAGAAATATCCTTGGGCGACACAGAACGAGGGATGAGTTATGAGACGACCTCTTTAATGCTATGTTCTTAGAAGCAATTGAGTGAAGTTTTATAAAAAAAAGGTAGTGTAAAGATACATAAGGGAGCATTTTAGTTTCATTGTTATTCCCTTGAGCTAGTTGCTATTTCAGGATACAATTTTTTAGCTCTGTAACCTCTCTACATCCCATTTGGTGCATGATTTGGGTTAATTCACGGACCAAGATTTCCATGGTTTGATGCCCTCCATTTTTTCCAAGAGCAGATAAGTCCTAAGGGATTAAATGCCTGAGCAAGGTTTAATCGTTGCGTGGCAATTTCTCTATCACCCATGGATAAAATGTATGGATTAGCGGTAGTTTCAAGAAATGCTAAACCAAAGGTGAGAATGTATAAGCCCAAAAGAAAAAAGACAAACTGTTGTGTGATAGCAGCAGGGTAGAATAGGAGTGCTCCTAAAGCATACAACGCAAGGCCAATGATTATCCCTACTTTGTATGAATATCTTCTAATGAATAAAAACTGGTAAAGCCATGGTAAAATATCCTCCATAAAAGGCAAGCTGCACCTAAGAAGCTTGAAAATTATTTAGCTCGAGAACTTTCTTAAAAGCAGTAACCATAGGGGCTGTTACCGCATTAGCAAAGCCCCAAAGGGCAAATAAAGATGTGATAAGAATGAAAGGCAATAAGACGGACTTGGAGACTACGTGATGTTTGCTCATTTGTTTAAAGTTTGATTGTTATTTAGTGCGGCCTAAAGTATTTATGAATGAGTTCATTTATAATCCAAGAGATCGATCAAGGTATACATACCCTCCATCCATTATCAGCCCCATTGGCCAGTCGTGTGTCTACTTTTCGATGATAATAAAAAGGCGGTAACAGCTGCAATTTCTTCAGCTTTTGTCATTCTGTTTTCTAAAAAGGGATTTTGAAACAATGGACTTCAATTTTTCTTCAGAATTATCAAGGCTGTTGAGCCATTTTTTGTAAAGTGGCCTCATAACTTCGGTAGGTACTATGGCATTGACTCTGATTCCAAAAGGCAAGAGTTCAATGGCCCATTCTCTTATTATTGCAAGTTGTGCACCTTTGCTGGCAAAATAACCTAAAGTACTACCCTGACCAGTTGAGCCAGTTCTTCCTCCAAAGTTGGAGCCTTTAAATCTATCCAACCCACGATAGCTTTGATAATTAATCGATTGAATTTACGATTTGCTTTGAAGTTCCCAAACCTTCGATACCCAGTTCCATGATATCACCTGACTTTAAGTAGAAAGGTGGATCTTGTCCTAATCCAACTCCTTTAGGCGTGCCTGTAGAA
Organism: Bacteroidota bacterium; assembly: GCA_038530915.1. Taxonomy (GTDB): domain Bacteria; phylum Bacteroidota; class Bacteroidia; order Chitinophagales; family Saprospiraceae; genus JANQPA01. The sequence continues at coordinate 3,339 of JBCBCD010000434.1, read as the reverse complement.
ATGATATCACCAGGTTCTAAAGACATGAACTGAGTAACATAACTAACTACTTCAGCAATGTTAAAAATAAAATCCGAAGTATTCCCATCCTGCATCATGGTATTATTGAGTTTCAACCAAAGTCTAAGGTTATTTGGATCATTTACTTCCTCTTTAGAAACTATGTAAGGGCCAAGTGGAGCAAAGGTGTCACAACTTTTTCCTTTAACCCATTGCCCACCTCTTTCCAGTTGGAAGGCACGTTCGCTCACATCATTGTGAATAGTATAGCCAGCTACATAGTCCATGGCTTCCTCCTCACTGACATAGCTTGCTTTTTTTCCAATGACAACAGCCAGTTCTACTTCCCAATCCGTCTTTTTACTGTTTTTGGGAATCATTACAGGATCAAAAGGCCCAGTAATACTAGAAGTAGCCTTGAAAAAGATAACAGGTTCTTCAGGAATGGCCATGCCACTTTCTAAAGCATGTTTGCGATAATTGAGTCCAATGCAAACAATTTTTCCGGGGCGATAAATAGGAGCATCAAACTCAGGATTTTCAATTTTTGAAAGGTCTTCAACATTTACTTTGCTCAAAACCTTCATTGCGTTGGTTTCAAAAAAATCTCGATCTACATCTTTAACCCAATCAGAAACATCGTAGTGATGTTCTCCAACTTTTATACCCGGTTTAGTATTGCCTTCTGTTCTGTATCTAAATAAGATCATCGTAATTAATTATTTAGCGTTATAAATCCACCATCAATTGAATAAGAAGAACCAGTGATGAAAGCTGCCTCATCAGAGGAGAGATAAAGCACAAGGTCAGCAATTTCTTCTGGTTTGCCCATTCTACCGATGGGTTGTGTTTTTGAGAGTTTTTCAAACATTTCCTCTTCTTGACCAGGATAGTTTTTAGCCAGGAAACCATCCACAAAAGGAGTATGGACTCTGGCAGGAGCAATGCTATTACATCTGATATTGTAACTCAGGTAATCCTTTGCAACAGATAAGGTCATGCCATGTACAGCACCTTTACTCATCGTGTAGGCAAATCTATCCGGAATACCAATATGTGCAACAATGGAAGAAACATTTATAATGGCTCCACCATTTTCTTTCATATAAGGAATGGCCTTTTGCAAACAGTAAAATACACCACGAACATTTACTGCTAAAATCTTATCGAAATCTTCAGTTGTTGTACTTTCGGCAGTGCCTATATGAGCAATTCCTGCATTATTAACCAGGATATCAAGTCGATTAGCAATGGCTGATTCTTGTATTGCTGCTTGGACACTTTGAAGTTGGGCAACATCACAGTGAACATACTGCGCTTTGCCTCCATTATCCTGAATCTCTTCTGCTACTAATTTTCCTTTTTGATCATCCAATTCTAGAATGCTAACAAAAGCATTTTGCGCAGCCAAAGAAATGGCTATAGCTTTACCAATACCACTACCTGCGCCGGTAATCGCTGCTGTTTTTCCGCTTAAGTCAAATTTTTTTGTCATAGTGAAAAACCTTTTCAGGAAATATAAGGTCAAGTAAATTTATGTAAGAATTTCTTAGAATGGCCTATTCGCTGATCTACTTTTTGATGAACTTCAAGTGTAAGCCTAGATTTTGTATAGATATGCTTGTTAAACCAGCCTTTATGCTCGCTGAAAGCAGAAAACCTTAAACAACTTCATTTTAAAAATGCTTATCTGCCAGTTTAGGCAGACAAGCGATAATAATAATGTATGAAACTTAAAATATTTTATTAGCTCCTTACAAATGTAAATCTAATTGGACAGTATGATGAATGACCGTAGTTACAAGATGTGAGTAGATCTGTTACATCTCTAATGAAGCAATGTGCCATATTTTATTAAATAGATTGTGGGATGAATGTTGGTGGAGTATGGGATAATCTTATGGAATAAGACTCGATTTTTTCATAATGATAGCAAAGAGAAATTTTTTAACAGTGGACAAGAATTTTACCCCTCAAATTACATAATTGATTGCCTTTCTTAACATGTAACTAGAATGTAACAAACATGTAACCTCAAGTATTCATGTAATTCATTGCATCCCATTAAGTTTAATAACTGGTTTGCTGTTGATTACAATAGCGACAGTTTGGTCTATTGGTACATCTATGAGTATGTCATGGATCATGGCTTATGAAAACATTCCACAAAACATCACTGAAATACTACTTTCTGTAAGTGATAACAAGTACGTAATTCTGCTCATCATCAATTTAATTCTTTTATTTGTGGGTGTATTTATGGATATGACTCCGGCCGTGCTTATTTTTAGCTATGATCTTTGCGCTAATTCTGGTAACCTATATACCAACGTTTAAGTTTATGGCTACCTAGATTATTTGGATTTTAAAAAAGTACAATGAATCGAATTTTGAAAGTTCATCCCAAAGACAATATCATTGTTGCCCTTCAGGATTATGAAGCTGGGCAAAGTGTTTCATTAGATGATACTACATATGTATTGCAAGAAAATATTCCTGTAAAACATAAGTTTGCTGCGGTTGACCTAAATGAAGGCGACGAAGTAATCATGTATGGTGTTCGAATTGGCAGGACAACCCAGACTGTAGAAACGGGTATGCGTATATCCGTAGAAAATGTCAAGCATGCTTCAGAAGCATATCAAATCAACAAATCGAATTCGGTTCAATGGACAGCACCTGAAGTAGAGGCTTATCGAACCAAGACTTTTCAAGGCTACCATCGCAAAGATGGAAAAGTAGGTACCCGAAATTATTGGTTGGTGTTTCCTTTGGTTTTTTGTGAAAACAGAAACATTAAAGTGATAGAAGAAGCCATGGTAGAAAAATTAGGTTATATAACACCCAAGAACCATGGTATGGACATGACTCCTTTGTTGGAATTGTATAAAAATGGCGCTTCTACAGCAGCTATCTTAGAAGCAGATATACAAACCGATACTCAAAAAGCACAGAAGAATCGAATTTTTCCCAATATAGATGGGGTTAGATTCTTGACGCATCAAGGGGGCTGTGGAGGTATTCGACAAGATTCTGAAGTGTTGTGCAGGCTACTGGCAGGTTATATCGCCAATCCAAATGTGGCAGGAGCAACAGTTTTAAGCCTTGGTTGCCAAAATGCCCAGTTTGAAATTTTGGATGAAGCTTTAAAAGCTATCAATGAAGACTTGGGCAAGCCAGTGATTATGCTCGAGCAACAGCAAAGCCATTCAGAAAAAGCCTTCATTGAAGAAGCTATAAAAAAGACCTTCATAGGATTGATGGAAGCCAATAAATTAGAAAGACAGCCGGCTCCTTTGAGTAAACTGGTACTAGGACTGGAGTGTGGCGGTTCTGATG
>JBCBCD010000433.1:0-6152 GCA_038530915.1 Bacteroidota bacterium | reverse complement strand
CACGCCGTGAGGTGATGAGTCTACTCCACAAATATTATAGGGAAAACGTGTTTTCAGTTGTTGATTGGTGACTCTTCTTATTACTTTGTAAAAGTTATTAAATTACCATCATGAAATACGTCCATACCAACATTATCACCTCTAATTGGAAAAGACTTGCTCAATTTTATATTGATGTTTTTGAATGTCAAGTAGTACCGCCACAGAGAAAGCAGGTTGGGGAATGGTTAGAAAGAGGAACTGCAGTACTAAATGCTGCCTTAGAAGGAGTACATTTACGTCTACCTGGTTATCAAGAGAATGGCCCCACTTTGGAAATTTACCAATATCATGAAATCATCCCTCAATCAAAAGCTGTTGCCAATCGAGAAGGCTTTGGGCACCTTGCCTTTGAAGTGGAAGATGTACAAGCTATTTTGGATAAAATGATTCAACATGGAGGTAGTGCTCATGGAGAAGTGTCCGAAGCATATGTGGAAGGAAAAGGCAAAATTACCTTTACCTATGCGAAAGATCCAGATGGCAATTTGATCGAGTTGCAATCATGGGAATGAAAAAAGATAGCTGTTGAATTCTTCTATCATTAATCGATCTACCTCTATCATTTGCTCGGTAGTGATTCTGGGAATTGCTTTAGTATACTTGTAGATGTTTGACATAGCTCTTTTTGGGAAATTACGAATGGCAATTTAATGCAAAGATTTACCATATCATAACCACGTAACCTCATAATCCAATGACTTATTCAGTAGCTGGAAAAGTCACCCGTCTCAATACCGTATTCCCAAATGGAATCAATTTTTTTACTTTTACCTCTCCTGATTCAGTATCCTTCATATTTACTTCAATATAATCATCAGCTTGATTCCATGGAGAATTTGAATTAGTAGTACTGCTATTGAATTTGAAGGTTTGATCATTGGTAAATTCTAGTTTATCATATCCTTCTTCTGTAGCTATTGCAAAATAATCTGAGAAGCCTCCAAAATTATATGTTCTTAAAGCCTCAGTTTTATACTCTATGGGTAATGCATATACCAAAGGGCCACGTTGCACATACTTATGATTACTGAAGTCTTTTAGTTCCGCTTCATATTTAAAACGGATAGTAACTTCCTGTGCACCTGTCCATTCTTTGGTGATTTTGACAAAACCATTTTCCAGCTCTCCTTGGGCTCCTTCAAGATTTATAGGAGCAGACCATTCCGGTTGACGAAGATAAATGCTGAATTTAATCGGTTCTGCTACTGAAATGCTCATTTTAATTTCATCAGAAAAAGGATAATTGGTACTGCTGTTTATGCTTACAGTAACACCACTGATCTGAGTTTCTAAACGATTTGGCCCATATAAAACAGCTGCCAAGCCATCATCAGCTTTCATCCACATTTGTCCCACATAATAAGGCAAATGTTTCCCATAATTAGGTGCACAACAAATGGCTACATCAGCATGTACCGGAGAATATTTAAACCTTAGATCATCACCATGAGAAGGCGATTTGGCATGTAACTCATAGGAATTATCGGTTTTACAATAAGTGATTCCATCACCACTTGGACTACGTTTACCCATAATGTTATTGAAAGTGATCTTTTCATATTGATCACCATATTTGCTCTTACCGGATTTTTGTAAGGCAGAACCAAAATACTCTCTCAGTTCGAATTGACTGCAAAACTCTGCTGCTGTACTATCCGGATCGGCATGTCTACCTGCTATCCATTCATCTCCAAAACCACCACCACTGGGTAGTATACAGGTTTCTAGTTTTTTCTCCGCATTAGTAAAAGCAGTGGCTAATTCAGGAAAATCAGTTTGATAATAAGCATAGATCAAAGTGCGCAAATGTTCATAGGTATGTACTGAATGACTTTCAAACAACCCTTCTTCAATCAGATATTCATAGCGTACATCATTGAAAGCCCGATTCAGAGGATAGCGAGAAAAATCTTCATACAAGAACACAGCATAATCAGCATATGCCTGTTTACCCGTAATTCTGTGAAGCATTTCGCAAACATCAGTTAACATTAAGCCATGAGTAACTCCACCAAAAGAATTGGCTACATTAAAAGGACTATTGCCTTCAGGTCCATATTCTTTCATTGTGAGTGCCATTGCTTTTTCGATTGCGTCCAGTACTTTTTGATCACTTGTAAATTCATAATAGCCGATCAGCATCCTAAAGAGCGTCGCTTGTGACCAGAGCTCTCCATTTGATGCTTCGTGTTTATATCGCAGTTCTGGTCCATAAATGCCGATGTATCCATCTTTATCTTGGGCAGAAAGTATATAAGCTACAATTTTGTTACTTTTCGTAATTGCTGCTTCATTATTGCTTAGTAATGCTCCTCTAACAAAACCATCTAGCCAGTTGCCTTTTGATTCACTATTCCACCATTGGATGGATTGTTCCCAGGCTTCACCAGTTAATACCATGTTTTTTATGGCAGGAATATCGTCTTTATGCATCCTTCTTTCGGTATTGTATAGATCATCTTCTATTAAGACATCTGGAGCTAATCGATCCAGGTTGCCAACTATTCCATCCGTGATATCAAATTCCATCATTTCGAGCATCCATCCTTTAGGACGTATTTCTCCGAATGGAAGCAATTTAAATGGTGTATCCTTTGTATTTTTTTCTTGCTTAAAAAAGTCAAGTGTGGAAGGATCAACAGCTTGTACAGCAGCGTTTTGATTGACTTTATCTAGGAAATTTTCTCCTTGAGAATTTTCTTTATTGGTACAATTGCACATTATGATTACACAAATGATGAGTAGTAAATATCTCATAAGCTTCAATTTTATGATGGTTTTAGTTGTTAGTTTTTAGTTGTTACACTTCAATTGGTAAAGTGGAATTTAAACCACCTAAAAACCAACAACCAACGACCAACAACAAATTAAGGCTGCTTAATAGTGCCATACTTCTCTTCCCAAACCTTTTCGATTTGTTCCAATGATTTTCCTTTGGTTTCAGGAATGTATTTCCAGGTAAACCATATGATGAGAGCGATAAATATGCTAAATAAGAAATAAGGTAGTGAACCGTTCCAGAAACCTTCTACATTGGTTTTACTTTCAGCAACTATTGGGAAACTTTGAGAAACCACATAGTTGGCTGCCCATTGTGCAGCTACTGCTATCGACATAGCTACCGAACGGACTGAATTGGGAAACATTTCAGCAAGAATCACCCAAACGATGGGTCCCATAGACATGGCAAATGAACCAATAAATGTCAAAACTCCGATCAAGGACAAAAGCCCTACATTATTAGTAATTAAGGTAAAGGCAAGCAAAAGGAATCCTACTATCATACCAATTGATCCTGTAAAAACAAGTGGTTTCCTGCCCCATTTATCTACAGTGAACATAGCGAGTACTGTAAACACTACATTTGTTCCTGCCAATAAAATCTGCTGTGCCAGTACATCTTCCTGTCCAAAACCTAAGGCTTTTTCAAAGATGTCAGCTCCATAATACAACACAGCATTAATACCTGTAAACTGTTGTAAGATCGATAAGATGGAACCTATGATAACTATAGGTAAAACAGCAGACTGCAAAACATCTTTCACACCCAATCCTTTATCTGATGCAATAGAATCTTGTATTTCCTGCATCTCTTCTTCTGCCATTTCAGATCCATGTATGCGAGACAATACATTCAGTGCTTCTTCTTTTTTTCCCTGTAACACCAACCAACGTGGACTTCTTGGTACTAAGAATAGTAGCAATAAGAAAAGTATACAAGGAATCAATTCAGACCAGAACATTAGCCTCCAACCTCTGCTTAGGTTATAAGCTTCGTCATTGCCACTACCAATAAAATAAGTAGCCAGGAATACAATGAAAAACCCAAGTACTATGGCCATCTGATAAAAGGTTACCATCGTTCCTCGTTTATCAGCTGGTGCTAATTCAGCTATGTACATGGGCGCATTCATGGAAGCAATACCTATGCCCAATCCACCAATTAATCTAAAAACTACGAGTAAGGAAACCGACTCTGGTAAAAAAGAAGGTAAACCTGAACCCCAGGCAGAAATGGTAAATAATACTGCTGAAAGAATGAGTGAAAACTTTCTACCATACCCACTACTTAGCGGCCCGGCAACGATAGCACCCAGAAAACATCCAATCAATGCACTACCAACTACCCATCCTTTTAGGGCTGCTGAGAGCTCAAAATACTTACTAAAGTAAAATTGTGTTCCGTTAATTACGCCTGTATCATATCCGAAAAGAAATCCACCAAAGGCAGCAATACTGCTGATCAAAATCAATAATGCTTGTCCGTTTTTGTTTGTCTGCACACTCATGTGTTAATCAGGTTGTTTATTATTTCATACTTTTTTCTTTTTACAAAGTAGTGAAATACTCAAGATTTTTGATTCCCCAGATGGATTTTTTAAAATTTTATGCTACAAAAGTCCGGAAAAGATGATACATATTCTTCTGTTATTTTGATCATTCTAGTAATTATTTTGGCATGGTTCATTGTTCATCTTTCATAAATTATAGGTATGAAAGATGAATGATGAAGTTGTATGCTTTTATGTCGATTGTATAAGGATAATAAGGTACATGATGATGGAATACATAACTTATTAGTCAAAATTGGAAATAAGTTAGTCAGAAGGTTGATTTAATTTTGATCAATTGAACGTCTAAATGAATACCCAATGAATGAATCAGAATTGAATCAAGGAATATGTGTTGTAATAGGTGCCAGTCATGCAGGAGTGAATTTTGCCTTTGCTGCTCGAAAAGAAGGTTGGCAAGGAGAGATTATTTTAATTGATTCAGACACAAATTTGCCATATCATCGCCCTCCGCTTTCTAAGGTATATTTGAGCAAGTCGGATGGTATAGAAAGCTATTTACTCAAGTCGGAAAACAGCTATGAAGAAGCAAGGATTACATTGAGGCTAGGTGTATCTGTTGTTAGCATTGACCCAGAAAACAATTCTATCCTCTTACAGGATGGTGAGAAACAGGCCTATTCCAAATTGGTATTAGCGATCGGTGCTTCTGCTTTTATTCCTCCTATACCTGGCTTGAAGGAAGCAAAGAAGGTATTCAGTATTCGTCGAGCAGATGATGTTGATAGAATAAAAAAAGCACTTCAAAAAATTGAAGAAAAAAAGGTTTTAATTATTGGTGGTGGATACATTGGACTTGAAATTGCTGCCTCTATCAAAAAGATGGGCGCCGATGTAAAGGTTTTAGAAAGAGAGGAAAGAATTCTATCACGAGTGACCGCAACTGAGATGTCCACATTTTTTCAGGAATTGCATAATGAACAAGGAGTAGAAATACTGACTCAAAAGAATGTCATCAAAATTGAGGATTTTGAAGATCATAATAAGATTAGCTGTTCAGATGGAAGTCAGTTTGAAGCGGATATTATCATAGTCGGGGTAGGGATAAAAGTAAATTGTGAGCTTGCTGAGGAAGCAGGTATTCACATCCAAAATGGTATAAAAGTGGATGGTAGTATGAAAACCAATATTGAAAACATCCTTGCGATAGGCGATTGTACTTTTCATTATAACCCACATTATGATCGATATGTACGATTAGAATCGGTACAAAATGCAGTAGATCAGGCTAAAATTGCTGCAACTACAATAAATGGGAAAGAGAAAGTTTATGACTCAATACCTTGGTTTTGGTCTGATCAATACGATGTAAAACTACAAATAGTTGGATTGTCAGATGGATACAATAAGGCTATTGTAAGACAAGAAGAAGAAAAAAAGTTTTCAATTTGGTATTTTAAGGATAAGGAATTGCTGGCTGTAGATGCGATTAACAATGCCAAAGCTTATGTATTAGGAACAAAGTTTTTGCAGAAGAAACTGACAGTTGATCCCAATAAAATAGGTGATCCAAGCATACCCATGAAACCAGCTAACTTTTTGGTGAGTTAATAAAAGAAAAAATTCAGCGTGATAAAGTTGGAGTAGACTGATCACCTCACGCCGTGAGGTGATCAGTCTACTCCAACTTTATTGAATTAAATTTATGAACCCTAATAACTTTAAACTCCAAAACAATAAAAATAGATTGCTTGAGACAGTTGACGATATCATGATTTAGTACAATTAATTTCAAGATGAAAGCGATTTTTGAAAAGG
>JBCBCD010000432.1:0-6160 GCA_038530915.1 Bacteroidota bacterium | reverse complement strand
TTGTTCTAATTTGGGATTGATCTCGATTTCTGCACTAGGGATGGGAAACTTTAAATTGTGAGCATCGATATTTTTACCATGTAGTGTTAGTGTTTCTATTGCTTTTCCGGTACGCACTAAATCAAACCAACGATCTCCTTCAAAAGCCAGTTCAGCTCGACGTTCGTTTAAAAGCATATCCAAATCAAACTGATCTACTGGTTCCAGTTGAGCTCTGGTTCTGACCCGATTGAAAGCCTCTAATGCTAAAGGATCTGATGCAACTCCTCCCTGAATGACCATAACAGCTTCTGCATAAATCAATAAAACTTCAGCAAAACGCATCATGTGATAATTTTGTGGAGTGCTCATAAAACAAATATCCGGACCACTTCCTACTACATATTTTTTGATGTTGGCATTGACTGCTGAAGCGCCTCCACCCGGATAGGTATAACCACCATCTCCCGGATTGATGGTTGGATAGTAGGCATTTGGTAACATTAAGGTGGTGTGCCTTCTGGCATCCTCTTTTGTAATGGCGTCTAAAATTGTAGTATTGGGATTGTTTTTAACTGGTGCAGTAGGAATCTGAGATCCCCAACCATCTCTATCTTTGGTGATGCCTTCTCCCCAAGGAGCAAAAAAGGCTTGTAAAGCATTGCCGGTACCAAAAGGTCCACAACCAGTAAATTGGACTTGGAAAATGGATTCCTTGTTGTTATCACTAGTGGACAATTCAAAATTATCACTAAAGTCGTCCATCAAATCATAAACCCCAAGGTCCATTACTGCCTTGGCATTATCTCTTGCTGCAACATATTCTCTTGTGTTGAGCTGTACTTTTGCTAAAAAGGCTAAGGCAGCACCTTTGGTAGCTCTACCTAGACCAGAACCAATTCTCTGAACAGGTAGATGTTCTGCTGCAAATGCAAAATCTTCTTTGACCAAATCATATACTTCTGATTCTATTGCTCGTGGGTAAAGCAAATCCTGATCAAAAGCCGGAGCACTAGTAATTAAGGGGACTCCACCAAAAACCCTGACCAAATCAAAATAAGCTATAGCTCTTAAGAATTTTGCTTCCGCAATAAATTCGTTCTTTTTAATTTCACTAATGGTCATCTCTTCCACTTTGTCTATGACTACATTAGCAAGGGTGACTTGCCGATAGTGGAAGGCCCAAAAATTAGCAACAGGCAAATTGTCGGCAGTTACGGTAAAGTTATCAATGGGAGTAAAATCTGGATCGGTTCCGCCAGGTTGGGAATTATCAGATGGAATTTCAGTTATCATCCAACCTTTTCCTACCCATTCTACATCAGCCATAGGGGAATAAGCTGCCAAAACTGCTCTGTCAGCATCAGATTCTGTTTGATAAAAGGTGTCATCTGTTAATTGGTCAAGCGGTGCTTTATCCAACAAATCACTGCAGGAACATACTCCAAATAGTCCCAAAAAGCCCAATATTTTATAGTAAGGATACTTCATAAGTCTATTTTTTATTGATTTAAAAGTTGACGGATAATCCGGTTGTGTAAGATCTGGCAATAGGATAGCGGCCATTTTCAACACCGTTTATTAAAGGACTTTGATTGAAAGAACCAATTTCAGGGTCATAACCACTATAATCTGTCCAAGTCACTAAATTCTGTGCACTGATGTAAACCCTAATATTGTTTATTCGCCAGCGTTTCATCCACTTACTTGGGAAAGTATAGCCTAGAGATATATTTCTTAATCTAATAAAAGAACCATCTTCAATAAATCGGTTAGAAATTCTACGATTACCATTGGGGTCAGTGTCAGTTGCCCTGGGTACAGTGTTACTTGGATTGGTAGGACTCCATCGATTAATAACATTAACGGATTGATTGGAAAGGCCAGCGAGTCCTTCAATGTCTCTTCGTACGAGGTTCAATATTTCATTGCCAAAAACACCTTGTAAGAAAATACTGAGATCTATTCCTTTCCAGCCAAAAGAATTGGTGAGGTTCACCGTGAAATCAGGATGGGGACTACCCAGGAAGGTCTGATCCTGATCATTAATGATTCCATCATTGTTCAGATCGCTAAACTTGATATCTCCAGGACGTGTAAGGTTAGATTGAAAAGGACTTTCTGCAATTTCGGATAAGTCTTGAAATATTCCTTCCATGACATAGCCATAGAATTGTGAAATAGGTCTCCCTTCTTCTGTCCTGGTTACCGGAATTCTTTGTATAACGCCAACAAGATTACCATTTGAGCCCAGGCTTACCACCCTGTTTCTATTGATAGAAAAGTTTCCACTTGTACGCCAGGAAAGCTTACCGGTGTTGATTTGTGTATTTAAAGTTAATTCTAATCCGGAATTCTCGATTTCACCAATATTTACAAATGGTGGATTAAGACCACCAGCAGTACTAGGGATTAAAGCAGGAAGTAACATTCCATCCGCTTTTTTGACATAATAATCAACAATCAATTCAAGGCGATTTTTAAATAAACCAAAATCTAGCCCAAAGTTTGTTTGGAATGAAGACTCCCATCGAACATCTGGATTAGCAATATTATCAGGTGCAAATCCTGTCACCAGTTGATCTCCCAAAACGATATTGATGGACCTTATATTGGAACTGAATGAGTACAACCCAATTTCTTGATTGCCCACAGTCCCTATACCTGCTCGAAACTTTAAATTATCAATGAAATCGATATTTTTCATAAAAGCTTCATTGGATATTCTCCAGGCAAAAGCAGCAGAAGGAAATACGCCATATTTATTGTTAGGGCCAAACCTGGAAGATCCATCCACTCTTAATGTACCCGTGAAAAGATAACGATCATCAAAACTGTAATTCAATCGCCCAAAGTAGGATACTAAAGCCCAATGTCCGGCTCCACCATCATTTTGTTGAGATCCTGCATCACCCAGAGATAACTGTTGTAAATCATTAGAAGGTAAGTTATCTCGTGAAGCAAATAGCCACTCGAATGTACCTTCTTGAGCTTCAAAACCAAGTAGTGTAGTAAGCTGGTGCTTCTTATTAAATGTCTTCTTGAAAGTTAGCAAGTGCTTATTGATCCAAAAAAGGTTATTACTAAGGCTTCTGCGAACTCCGGATTTACCAAAGAAATTGCCACGTTGGAATTCTGGAAAAAAAGTATTGTGGTTAGAATAAACAAGGTCAGTTCCAAATTCTGTACGATAAGTTAACCAATCCAATAAATCTACTTCTACATAAAGATTAGCCAATAGTCTGGTTTTATAATTCTCATCTTTAGTGTCTAGTGCCCGGGCAACAGGATTGTCGAATGCCAGAGTAATTTCTTCCTGTGGACCAGCAAAAGTACCATCTGCATTGCGAACTGGAGCATTGGGAACCATCAATAAACCGGTATAAACGACTCCACTGCTGTTGTCATTAAAGGTTATATTTTCATTGGTTCGACTTATTAAGAAACTATTTCCAATCCTTATCTTATCAGAGAAAGAATGATCGATATTAATTTTTGCTGACAACCTTGAAAAGTCAGACCCTACAACTATTCCTTCTTTGAAGTGATATCCGCCGGAAATGGCAAACTTGGTATTCTTAGCTCCACCTGTTAAGGTCAATTGATAGTTTTGCATATTGGCTCTTCTAAATACCTCATTTTGCCAGTCGGTCCCTTCTCCAAGTAATTCTGGTCTTCTAAATTCTTCAATGATTTCAAACCCTACTTCATCATAGTAGTCAGCATATTCTCTTAGATTCAATACAGGAATTGTTCTTGCTATTTCTTGTTGGCCAAAATAGGTCTCTAACGAAATCCTTGATTTTCCCTCCTTACCACGTTTGGTGGTAATTAAAACGACGCCATTGGCTGCTCTGGCTCCATAAATTGCAGTTGCTGAAGCATCTTTTAAAACTTCTATCGATTCTATATCATTAGGATTTACTGTATTTAATGCATTAGAATTTTGCCCGCCACCATCTAATTCTTGAAAATTAGAGGAGGTTCCCTGATTGTCATTAATTACAGGTATGCCATCAATTACATACAATGGCTCAGCAGTCAAGGTAGAGCCAATTCCTCGGATTCTAATAGAAACTCCTCCTCCGGGGGCTCCGGAATTTTGAGTTACTTGTACTCCTGCTGCTCTTCCTTGTAAGGCTTGATCTAAACCTGTTACGGGTAATGCTTTAATTTCTTCTTCACCTACAGAGGATAATGCTCCGGTAAGGTCGCTCCTTTTTTGAGTCCCATACCCGACTACTACAATCTCTTCCAATTGGGCTGCATCGGGTGATAAATAAATATCACCGAGTTTAGCTTTATTTGCAGGTATAATCTTTTCAGTAAATCCAATATAATTAAAGATTAAAAGCGCCCCTTCTTCTACCTCAATCAGGAAGGTTCCATTTTCATCTGTGGTTGTACCTGTTCCGGTATTTTTGACTAAGATGGTAGCTCCTATTAATGGTTCTTTGGTCTCTTCATTTAATACTCTTCCGACCACCTTGATTTTGGGTTGTGAGGGAGCGAGGTTTGTTTTTGAAGCAACTGATTTGGTATTTGTTTGTGCATTAACTTTACTTCGTTTGGCTTTAATGACATAGGTCTCTGAACCTAACTTTTTAAAATTAAAACTTGCCTGGTCTTGTAAAGCTTTTAATTCTTCTTCTATAGAGGTTTGCTTAATTTTCCAGTCATTAACTTTTAAACTTGATATTTGCTCAATATCATAAATCAGGTTGACCTGATAAAAAATAGCCAATTTATCTATGGCCTGATTTAAGGCGATGGAATTATTTTTTGCAAATGACTGAGCTATAGCGCTGGATGGGGTAAGCCCTAAGCATATAAAACTGCCTATTGCAATACAGGTAAGTGAAAAATGGTTGTAAATAAATCGCATCTTTTTAAGTTTTCTGTTTATTTAGAGTGTCCTGTTTATTCACTGACTTAACGAACTGTAAAAGTTTTATTATCAGTGGTTTCTACTTCAATTTCGTAAATTTCAGAAAGTGCTTCCAGCAGCAAAACGGGGTCATTTTTAGGAATGGAAGCATTGACTTTCCTTTTGAAAAGCTTTTCGTTGCTAATAATGACTGTGATATCAAACTCTTCTTTTAGTCTTTTCGTAATTTCTTCAATGGTGACCTCTTTGAATACCATTCTTTGAAATCGCCAAGCACTAGAAGCATCTACATCTTTTCGGCTTATATCAACGGTACCATTCGATTTTAGCTTTGCGATTTCTCCTGGTTTCATCATCAACACTGGCTGCTCTGGTAAGCCTAGTGCAATTTTACCTTCTAATAAAGCAACTTCAAACTGCTTGGATCGCTGTCGAACATTAAAAGAAGTACCCAGTACTTTTATGGTCCCTTTACTGGTCATTACTTCAAAAGAAGCATTTGAAGCTTTTTTTTGAACTTCAAAAAAAGCTTCTCCTTCCAACTGGACTAAGCGATTTAGACCATTCCAGTTTTCATTGTAAGAAAGTGTTGAATTAGCATTTAAAATGACTGTACTGCCATCAGGAAGTACATGTGTTTTCATCTCTCCAAAACCTGTTGCTAAATAAACAGGGCTATTTTTGAAAAAATGATTCCAGCCAAAAAATCCAATCGTAATTACAATCGCTACTGAAGCTACCAATGACCACCATTTAGTTGGTGGATGCTTGGCTTTGCTTTGCTGATTCATGAAGACTATCTTGGTATTTGTTTGGTTGTTTTGTTTAGACCAGGAAGATTTAAGTTCCTCATAAGCAGCTGCTACCTCATTCTCATCTAATTGCAGATTAAGCATTAGGACAATTGATTTGGCTTCCTCCAGCATTTTTTTATTGCTAAGGGTTTTATTCGCCCATTGCTCAAAAAAATGACGATCCTGAAAGTTAGATTCCAAACAATAGCTCTGGAAACGTTCTGAGGCTACTAAGTCCTCAACTGTAACGTTGTCTAAATTCATAACAAAATTTAATTTTCAATAGCAGGCAATTACAATGACTCTTAATTGAATCCCAGAAAATTGCTCAGTCTTCAGTTTAAATCATTAGAACCTTTATATTAATAGAGTATGACCATTTTGATATTTACTATTACTCTTCTAAAAAAAATCTCAATATTTTTTCAGGTAAGGGGAGACCTAATTGAAGTTGTCTAAAGTTTTCTGCCGTAAGTGAGCGCAATGGCTTATGAATACT
>JBCBCD010000431.1:0-6166 GCA_038530915.1 Bacteroidota bacterium | reverse complement strand
CTTCATCCTCAATTAGACCATCTTCCTGATAGATTTTGGTGAGGAAAGTGCCATTAGTATCCAGGAGGTTGAGTCCATTGTAGGTATTGACCCAACGAACCCCTTCCTTATCTTGTAAAATGCTGATGACTTTATTGTTGGATAAGCCACTACTTTCATCAATGATCTGCAATTGGCCTGTTTGTGGATTGTAAATCTGTACACCCCCATTACCCGTACCCAGCCAGAGCTTTCCATTAGATGCTTCATCGATAGCATACACCTGATCCTTGTTAAAAGGCAAATTTGGATGAGGACGGTCCATTTTGCCGGTTCTGAGATCTACACTCCAGAGGCCATTGTTGGTACCGACGTAGAGCAAGCCATCCGATAACTGTTTGAGCTGTAGGACCTGAGACCCAAAACGAACCGTGCTATCTCCATGCATCACCGGACTCAGTTGCTGTGTTTTTAGATCAAAATAGAAAAGCTCGGAAGTAGAAGAATGGACTAATGCCAGCAAATGATCATTCAAAGGAACAAAGCGAAGAAAGGGGATACCTACTTCCAATGATTCACAAGCATTGGTTTCGGGATTGTAACGGATGAGTGAAGAGTCTTCAAGAGGTAGTAATATATTCCCTTCCATATCCGGAAGATAATTGGCCAAGTGGTGATAATCTGTCTTTGTCATTATACAAGAATGACTGGTCTGTTTTACTGGGGTCAGGGTTTTTCGCAATCGATCCAGTACCAGGAAATAACCAGATCCCTCTGTCTTAGCCAGGACTTGACCCGTATCCAGTTCCACCATAGCACGTGTGCCACCAACCTCATACCTTTGCATGCTTTCTTTAGATCCAATCTCCCCCCAACTTACCCCACCATTTGCAGTAATTAGCATTTTCTTACGGAAGTCTTTTCCAGTGATCTGGGCTATAGTTCTTCTTGAGGGTGGTAAGTCTTGCAATGCCTCTTTTATGACCAGTGAATAGTCATAAATTTTACCGGTTTCTTTCTCTAGTAACCACCAAGCTGGATCTTTGGTATCCCTGTCTCTCAGTATCAGCAGATTGCCAGTTTCATCCAAGAATAGTGCATCTATGTATTCAGAATAGCCTGTATTCCATTCCTCTTTTCCAGTAAGTAGCTCAAAATGATCCTTTGATGGATCATAGATATAAGTGGGTGGATCCGTTTCGTTATTAAATGAAATGACTAAATTGCCATCTTCAATCCCAACCAATCCATTAAGTTGGAGATAAGGGTTATCACTGCGGAAATCACTGAAGTCTTTACGGCTGTATCGCTTTGCAGTATCCTTTGAAAGGTCATATTTCCATAGGCTATTACTTTCTCGCTCCCAAAACCAAATTGCGTCTGATTGTCGGGTCAAAAGTGCCTGCGCATGATAGGATTTAAAAGTTGACCCGCCAAGTTTTGGAATTGAGGTCAGCAATTGAAAACTGGCATCTTCCCATTGAAAAAGGTAGTTGTTGATTTCATCTGTCGCAAAAACCAAGAAGCCATATTTAGCATCATGATGGATCTTCTTTACCACTCCTTCTGGACCTATTCGTTCCGCTAAGCTGTATACTTCAAGTTCTGCGTTTTGGGGATGAAAAAGGAATACACTGGCTAATAAAGCTCCATTTTCATTAGGATTAAAGTGTCCCCATAAGCTACCCTGCTCGTTGATGCCCTCAAAAAATGGAAAGGCCCGGGAATTGCCCAGTAAATCATGGAAAGGAAGCTTGGTCAATGTGTGGCCATCATACTCGTACAATTGGAAATTGTCATCTATCGCTTCCGGTTCACAGGTGGAAATGTAAAGGCGCCCATCTGGAGCGGTAAATACGTTGTGGGTGCAAATGGGTAGACCTTCTTCAGTGGTGAAGGTGGTGATATTGGAAGGGGTGATGATGGGATAAGTTGCTTGGCTCTGAGCCATCAGATTTTGGCCAAACAGCAGCAGTAAGCTCTGTATCGTTCTTCTAACTGTTTTAGATTGAAATGAGCATTTCATTTGCTGTCATTTGATTGAGTGCTCTTATTTTTATTTTGCTTGACTGGGTTTGAGTGTTTAGAGTATGAAAAAATCGTTATTGAAAAAATTTGTGGTCAAGTTACTACATTCAATACTTCCTATCAACAATAGATAAAAAATTAGCGGCTGCCTTACCTTATGAGTTCGTCAGCCGCTTGCCTATTGATAATCAAATAGTGTGATTAATTGATCACTACCCTGTTTTTTGTTAATTGACTTCCTCTTTCCATCTTCAGGCTATAAATCACCTCTATCGTTCTTACTTTTTATGGACGACCAAAATCATAATTAATAACACTTTCTTTTAACGAATCTTTAAGAAGAAAAAAGCTTTTCTTTTTTGACAAAATCAACTTATTAAAGTACTTTGCAAATAAAAGTGCTTTTGCTATGAATAAAATCGATCAGCCTCAAGAATCTTTGCGACACATCCGACAGATTATGGAACGTTCTTCCCGTTTTATTTCACTGAGTGGTTTGTCGGGTGTATTTGCAGGACTAGATGCGCTCATAGGAGCAGCCATGGTCTATTTTTATCTAGGTACTTACCCTTTTCAGGATAGGATATTCTTTTTTGAAATGTTGGAGGCACAAAAAGACAATAATCCCGATCCTATTACTTTCTTTACCATTGTAGGTGGCCTAGTGTTATTATCTGCTTTGCTTTTTGGTATTTTCTTTACGACTAGAAATGCAAAAAGAAAGAACCTTCCTATTTGGGATCAATTGACGAAGAGGCTATTAATCAATTTATTCATTCCATTAATTACGGGTGGTATTTTTATAATCGGATTACTCTATCATGGCTTACCAGGTCTTATTGCACCTACAACATTAATTTTTTATGGCCTTGGACTGATAAATGCCAGCAAATACACTTTAGGCGAAATCAAGTACTTGGGAATCTGCGAAATAGCATTAGGACTAATTGCATTATTCTTCCTTGGATATGGACTTGAATTTTGGGCCATTGGGTTTGGTATATTACACATCATTTATGGTACCTTCATGTATTTTAAATATGAAATTGAACCTAAAAATGATCCGGCATGAAAAAATTATTAACAGGCCTAAACAAGGAGTTTGACAACCGGGTGCGACTGGGTATCATGTCGGTATTAATGGTCAATGAATGGGCTGATTTTAATTTGCTTAAGATAACATTGGAACTCACTGATGGCCGATTGGCCAGTCACATTAAGTCTTTAGAGGCAGCTAAATACATTGAAATCAAAAAACAGTTTATTGGCAAGAAACCCAATACCTCCTATCGGGCTACAGAAAATGGAAGAAAAGCATTCAATGACCACTTGAATGCATTAGAAGCATTAATCAACTTAAATAAAGACGAATAATTTTTTTGCTTACTTACTTTGAAAAAAAAAGTTCTTTTATGAAGAATCAAATATTAAATCATTTCCTACTTTTAATAGGGACTTTTTGGTATATCTTTTTATTCACCCATGAAATATTGGGAATTAATGTATTGCTATTTGCTATTCCAATGGTAGGAATCAGCATATACAAACAGCCTGAAATTCTTCATACTCCTTTTGGCTTAATGATCACAATTGGTACACTGCTTACAGCTATCATCATTCCATTAAATGGAAGTGATGTAGCAGCAACATTACATGTTTTTTCTTTCCTGATTTTTGTGGGTTTGGCTCAAGTTAGGACATTGCGATTCATTTGGTATGCGCTCGTATTGGGCTTGTCCTCTATCGTGACAAGTCCTATTGCCTATGTAAAAAATCAAGCCAACCTCTTGCCTGAGAACTGGAGTCGGCTTTTCAAAAATATCCAGTTGTTGATTATTCCTTTTGTCGTCTTATTTGTTTTCTTTTTTATCTATGCAGTGGCATTTCCTCAAATTGGTGGCTTTATTGATTCATTTTTTGAATTTTTAGAATCGCTGATCAATCGTATTGACAGTACTGAGCTTGTTGTTCGTTTTATTCTGGGGATCTTAATAATGGGTGGTCTTTTCATCAAGAATCCTCTGTCTGATTTTGTCAAAGAAAGGGTTTCCAGATTTCAGTTAAATATCAATCGCAAAAAGAAATCTTCTTTCAAATTATTCAGTATCAATGCAATCAGCCTTAAAAGGGAGTATTATACGGCTGTACTTACTTTAGCTATGTTGAATGGTTTACTGCTATTGGTCAATATTCTGAATTACAGCAATTTGTTTGTGAGGTCTATGGACTGGACCATTGGTGAACTGAGTGACTTTGTACATTATCAAACCTATGTGCTCTTGTTTGGTATTAGCTTATCAATCCTGGTGTTGCTGTTTTTCTTCAGACGGAATCTTAATTTTTATCCTAATAATGAAAAGCTCAGATGGCTGGCCAATGCCTGGATTTTTCAAAACGGTTTATTGACCTTACTCACCATAATCCGAGTTTTCCAATACATCGATCATGGTGGATTGGCATTCCAACGATTTTGGTTAATGATTTTCCTTATTCTTACTTCAATTGGTCTGATCACCATGTATATCAAAATCAAAGATCAAAAAAGTATTTTCTATCTTTTTGTCACCAACGGTTGGGCTTGGTACATGGTCTTTTTCATTGTCTCTTGCTTCAATCTCAACATTGTATTTACAAAATTCAATCTACAGCACAATCAAGAGCAGCCAGTTGATCTGTTTTTTTTATCCTATGATGTGGGAAAAGACAATCTCTATTTACTCCAAAAAAATAAAGATCTAATACTGAAAAGAAATGGTGATCAGGCAGCAATACAATTGGAAGAGGCAATCAATTCTAAACGAAGGAGAAATGACAGGCTGTACGAAGATAGATCTTGGAAATCCTGGAGTCGGATGATGATGAAGAATTATGATCGATGAAAATAAGATTAGACTTATTGGCCTTGACAGCGAGGCCAATCTTATTTTCATTGATAAAATTGCCCCGTTCGTTGATAACATTTTGTAGCATTTTAAGATGGACTTAGATTGTTGGTGATAATTAATTCATCAATGTAGTTGTTATGAAGAATCGATTCTTATTTTTTATTCTTTTTGCTTTCTTTTTAGTCAGTTGTAGTAGCAGCAAAAAATCTAATACAGGTACTACAGATATGGTTAGTGAGTCAAGTGCATTATCCAATTCAGTTAATGAAATGAATTTGGAAGCCATTCTTGGAATTTGGGACATCACTATAAATACTCCCAGAGGTCAAAACGCAGGCGTACTTACCATTTACCAAGAAGACAATGAATTAAGAGGGCAAACAGAAAATGCTGATTTTAAGATCAAGCAAAAAGGCAATAAGCTTAGTTGGTCCAGTACCTTTGATACACCAAGAGGCGCTATGAATGCCTTAAATAATGTATCTATTGAAGATGGTATATTGACAGGTACAGTAAGTATAGCAGGGAGATCCTTAAATATCAGCGGTAAAAAAAGGGAATAAACGAATTTAGTGTAAAGAATTTTTGATAAAGACTTCGAATTTGCGTGGCGCTCTTTAATTAGAGCGCTTTTGACTCAATCTCCAAGGAATGAATAAAGACTTATTTTTCTTTATCATACAACCTTAATTTTTTCTGTAGTCGCTCCATCATCTTTACAATCCGATTGATCTTTGTCTCATCTGTTTTTGCTTCATTGATCCAATCCAGGTATGCCTTTTGTTCTCCTTCTGTAAAAGACATAAAAATCTCATAGGTCTTTTTCGGTTCACTTTGAAAACACTCGATGATTTCTTCCGGAATAATGAGCTTAGATTCATCTAGAAAGAGGATAATCTGTACATAATCACCAGCCTCTTTTTGGATCTTTTTGCGAATCTCTTTTTTTACAGAAAGAAAAAGCTTGCCCTCTCCCATAGGCATCAACTTGAATTTTTTCAGTTCATAGTCATCTATAAATCCTCGTACAGTTACCCAGCCAAAAGGATTGTTTTTGTTTTGAGTGATTTCAGGAATCTCAGCGTAAGTCCATCCTCCCTTACCGGGGAATTTTTGGAGGAGGTATTTTGAGTTGGCTAATGGTTTTTCGTTGTTCATTATTAGAAGCTTGACTTTAATAATACTACTCTATTAAATAAGCTTTTTGGTGCATTTTTAGTTGAATGGTTCTAGTAATATTAGAGTGGACTCATCACCTCACGCCGTGAGGTGAT
>JBCBCD010000430.1:0-6166 GCA_038530915.1 Bacteroidota bacterium | reverse complement strand
TGAATGCAAGGACATTACTTTGTCATTAAATGAATCCGTGAAAGTAGCTTACTACTCTATTATGGTAGATCAGAGCAGCAGTGACAACTGTTCAACCGTAGGTTTTTTTCCATTATCATTACTGAGTTGTGGAGATGTGGGGACATTTACCCAGATACTGACTATAGAAGATCCTTCAGGAAATGAAGCTACTTGTACAGGGACGGTAACTATAGTAGATGAAATACCACCAGTAGCTGTTTGTAATGATGCAACAGTATCGTTAGATGAAGATGGAAACGCTTACCTGGAAACAGCAACGATTATGAATGAAGCAAGCCAAGATAATTGTTCTATAGAATCTTATGAACTGAATAGAGAAGAGTTTAGTTGTGAAGATTTAGGCACTCAGGAAATACAATTGACGGTATACGATAAAGGAGGTTTAGCTGGTAATTGTATTGCGGTAGTAACTGTCATTGATGAGATAGAGCCTAAAGCTGTTTGTGAAGATGTAACAGTTAGCTTGGATGGATCAGGAAATGTGATTTTGGACCCAAACTTAGTAGCAGGTGGATCTACTGATAATTGTACCGTAGCTTCCTATGTATTGGATTGGGATGAATTTGGTTGTGAAGACATAGGTACTCATGCCGTACAACTCACAGTAATTGATGAATCTGGCCAGAGTAGCTCTTGTACAGCTAGTGTGACGGTAGAAGAAGGAGATGAATTGCCCGAAGGTTTTTCCACTGCTTCAATTGGACCTTCTTCAGGTACAGTTACCGCAAGTGCATGTGATGGTTACTACTACTTAGAGTCAAGACAGACTGGTTCATACAATATCAAAAAAGGCTGGGGTGAGTTTACTTATGTGACTTTAGATGGTGACTTTACATTTACAGTTGAAGTAAAGAGCATGAGTTCGAATGCTGTAGCGGGTATTATGGTGAGAGATGGAAATGGCGCTGAGTCCATTATGGGTTTTGTAGGCAAACACGGCTACACAATGACGGGTGGTGTCAAACTGGACAACAACAGCCGCTTCATTCGTAAAGGCAACGCTCGTGGAAGTCGTACAGTGGTGTTGACAGTCACTCGAGTGGGAGATATCATTACTTTCACTCAGGGCAGAAGCACCTTATTACAACTAAGCTTAGATTTAGGCAATAGTACTCAGGTCGGCTTATTCTTGAGCAGTACCAATAATCAAGATGCAAAGGCCAGCTTCAACAATGTATCCTACAGCACCAACAATTCAAATGCCGCATTACAAATAGCAAGTCGTAATATGTCCCCCTTGAGGGGGTTAGAGGGTGAACAACCCCTAGAACTAAAAACCTTCCCCAACCCATCAAACGGCCAAGTCAACATAGACATCAAAGCTTTCATCGGCAATGCAGCGATTTTGAAAGTCCAAAACCTCAACAGACAAGTGGTTTACAGTGAAAACTTAGGCATGGTTTATCAAAACCAGCAGCAAATCAATTTGAATGAATTAGAATCCGGCCTGTACCTATTAACGATCGAATCAGCCGGTCAATTGGCTACTAGCAAATTAGTGATAAAATAAAAAGTAGTAGTAGTATTATATTTCAGCAGGGTTCTTGCAGAGCAAGGACCCTTCCTTTTTTCATTCCTTTTTCTTAAGTTGAGTTTAGAAAACTCGACTTAAATTGATAGCACGTTGGCTACATATTATTTTTTGTCTTTCTTATTGTTCTGTGGCTATTTCACAAACAGATCAACCTAGTCATTTCTTACCTGCTCCTTCCATCGTATCTACTGCTAGTTATGGTTTTAATGAGGGTTTGAGCCAGAATTGTTTAAATGGAGTCTTTAGAGACAGTAAGGGGAGGTTATGGTTGAACCCCTGCGACTTTGCCTCATTAGAAAGAAAAGCCGACTTTTTTCAATTTGATGGGCGCCAATCTTATCCCAATACTTTAAAATTGAAGGAATTAACAGGTAATCCTGATACACTTTCTATGTGGGTAACAGGAGAGACTTCCAAAGGATTTCTATATGGTCATGATTATTGGTTGGATATTGCTTTTTTATGGCATCCGGATACGGATGAACAATATATTTTTTCTTTCGATGATGATGAGCAAATAGTTACTTTGGTTAAGGATGTAGGGCCTGACTTTTTTGTTATGACGAAAAAAGGGCAAACCATTTACCTTTATCGATGCAGTCTGACAGGAAAGGAAATGATTGGTTCGTATGAGTTTGAGGATTCAGTTGAAATTGCATTCGAATGGCATCCCACCTTTTCATCTGTGAGTATTGTACAAGATAAACTATGGGTAATCTGCCATACAGTAGGGCTTTTAAGTTTTGACTTACAAGATGGTTCTACTGATATGAGGAGGATAGAAGATCTTTTTAAAGACAAGTCTAAAGTAGAAAAATTTAAAGTTAAATCGGAATATTATATAGGCCAGCATCAATTGATGGCTTTTAATTCCAATGAACTGTTGCTTTTCCTTGGGCACGAGATTGGTTTTTTTACTTACAACATTATCAACAATCAATTGGTCCCCATTCACTACCTTAACGACTTGATTGCTACTCAACCTGGAAACGCAGGCAGAGCTATCTTTTGGAAAGATCTTAAAGGTAATTTTTTAGTCGCCTTAGCTGATCATATGCACAGTAATTTTTCATTGAGAGATGTTTACAATGAAAAAATTGTATATACCTTTTTATTAGATCAAGAAAAACAGCTGTACAACTATTCGGGCATAATTAAAGAATTGACAGAAATTGCCCAATATGACAACTTAAAGAATTGGGATGGGCAGTTTTGTAGCAATAATTTCAAAAAAGAATTGATTTGGAGTGCTTTCTCTGGTTTACTCACTGCTGAAATTCAACCCAAATTAGGAATTACTACTTTCCCGGTAGAAATTGGCATCAGGTCGATCACCTCGATAGATAGCAATACCATCCTTTTTAATACCGATTTATACAACCATATTCTATGGTTGAAAGAAAGAAGATTAATTCCTTACTCATATGATCGATCTATATTTAACCCTACGCTCATGTCTTCAATTGCGATGACAGAAGAGAAAACGATATGGTTTGCAACACATAATAGTTTGCTGAAGTATGACTATGTTTCGGGTTCGTCGGACTTAATTGATCTTGGAAATCGATTTGTTAAGTTTGATTTTATAGAAAGCAACAATTTGATTCTTTTCACAGACAAGGGAGCTTGTTTCTTTTTTAATACCGTTACTCATGAAATAAAACCATTTATTTACCGAGAAGCTTCTTTTAGCGTTGATAGTTACATTAATGATATTCATGTGGTATCTGACCATGAAATTTGGGTGGCTGCACGAAATGGCTTGTGGTATTTGGATATCAAAAAAGGAGAGGTTGCTCATTTTAACACCGATAAGGGCTTAGTTGAAAACAATATTATGTGTGTGCATCCAGGGGAGGATGGTAAACTTTGGTTGGGAACTCAGAACGGAGGGGTATTGATATTTGACCCTGCTACACAAGAAAGTAAGCAAATATCAGAGGTGAATGGCTTATCTCAAAATACAGTAACCGGGATTTTAGCTGATGAAGCATTGAATCGATGGATAGCTACCTTTAATGGGATTACAGTAGCCAATTCAGATGGAGATGTCTTATTCGATTTATCTGTAGAAAACGGATTAATTCACAATGAATTCAACACCTCTTCCTACTACCAGATGCCTGATGGACGTATGCTATTTGGTGGAGTAGAAGGCCTGAACCTGATTGATCCAGTAGAAGTAAAAAAAGCATTTAATGACAATTTGCCTCTGAGGCTTTTTTTGACCAATATTTTCTTTTTTGATAATAAAACAGCTCAGGAAAGGGAGTTAAAAGGACTTTTGGGTAATGAAGTATTAAAAATACCCGCAGCCAATCGCTACCTGAAACTGAATTTCGCCATGTCTAAATATGTGGCGTTAAACAATCATACTTATTCCTACAGGCTGATACCTGATAATAACTCAGAAGGACTGACATCTGATATAGAATGGTCAAGTTTGGGGCCTGTATCAGAGTTAATTCTTAACAATTTACCAGTTGGAAACTTTATAGTTCAAGTCCGAGCTTTTGATCAAAATGGTCGACAGAGTGATAATGTTCTAGAGGTGCCAATTAAAGTAAAACAGTTTTTTTACCGTCAATGGTGGTTTTATGTATTGTGTGCAGTTCCATTTGTACTTGGAGCTTTGTTGTGGATGCGTAGAATATTGACGGAGCGGAAGCGTCTACAAAAAGAAGTTGCTCGAAGAACTCAACAAATACAAAAAGATAAAGAACTGATTGAACAGCAGGCGGAAGAATTGCGCAGCATAGACAAATTGAAAAATCGCTTCTTTGCCAATATATCTCATGAGTTTAGAACACCACTTACTATCATCCTAGGTATGGCAGATCAGCTTATAAAAAATCCACAAAAAGCTAAGGAAGGAGGAAAGCTGATCCAAAAAAATGGGGCCAACCTCTTAGACCTCATCAATCAAATGCTGGAACTACAAAAACTAGAATCAGATAAGCTCACGGTCAATATGCAGTTGGGAGATATCATGCCGCTGCTAAAAAATATTTTTGACCAGTTTCATGCTTATGCCGTTAGTAAGCAACAGAAGATGAAGCTGATTTCTGAGATTGAAAAAATGGAGATGGATCACGATCCTGAAAAGATATTGCGTATTCTTTCTAACCTGCTATCCAATGCCATTAAATATACGCCCGAACAAGGAGAGATTACTTTCTCTATTTTAACCAATCAAACAGGTCAATTCATTTTTTCAGTAAAAGATACCGGCCTAGGGATTCCTGAAGAACAAATCCATTTGATTTTTGATCGTTTTTTTCAAACTTCATACTCCCAACACATTGGAGGCGGTACGGGTATTGGATTATCCTTAACTTATGAACTAGTAAAGCTATTAAATGGTAGGATAGAAGTTGAAAGTGAAGTAGGTAAAGGTTCCACTTTTACAGTGTATTTGCCCATCACCAAAAAGGCACTACCTGCTCAAACTTTAGATCCGGGCTCTATTCAAAAAACTATATTAGGCTTTGGAGAAACTTCTCCTTCACAAGAAACCGTTGCTGAAGACTTACCCGTTGCTTTAATTGTAGAAGATAATGCTGATATAAGGCAGTACTTGCTTATGTGTTTGAATGGCCACTATCAAGTGATACAAGCAGAAAATGGTAAAGAAGGAATAGATTTAGCATTAGAGCACATACCCGATATCATCATCAGTGATGTCATGATGCCTGAAAGAGATGGTTTTGAAGTATGTGAAACGGTAAAAGAAGATATCCGAACCAGTCACATTCCCATTATCTTATTGACGGCTAAATCTGATGTGGCTTCTCGTATTTATGGCTTAAGACATGGAGCTGATGATTACCTGGGCAAGCCTTTCCACGAAGAAGAGTTGTTGGTCAGAATGGAAAACTTATTGGCACTAAGAAAAAAATTACATGAACGGTACTTACATGTATTTGATCAACCGATAATCATCTCAAAAGAAAAAGTACCCAATAGAGAGGATGAATTCATCTTACAGTTTAAAGAAATAATAGATGATCATTTGAGCGACCCGAAGTTTGAGGTAGAAGAATTGTGTAATAAAATGCATATGAGTAGATCTCACCTTGGCAAAAAGATCAAAGCCTTAACCGGTCGGTCCTTAAATATTTATATTCGTTCCCTCCGTTTACAAAAGGCCAAACAGCTTATTATTACCACCAATATGCCTATCAAAGAAGTGGGTTACGAAGTTGGTTTTTTCAACTCCACCTACTTTTCACGGATTTATTCAGAAGAATTTGGAGAAACACCAAGTATTACCAGAGAAAATCGATAGGACTGATGTTCATGCATGATCGATCCCTGTACTTATTTGATCAAAATCAAATAAGTACAGGGATCGATCATATAGGTACAGGCTGCTTTCGTGTTTTCAAGCACTTTTGTTGTGTACTACTATTAAAAAGGCCAAGTCAAGTTACTACCCAAAAAATCTTCATTTGGCTATGATACTTAAACACAAACAAAAATGAAAACACAATTAAAAAATGTAATTCTACTGCTCACTCTTTTATTTCTAATTACTACTCACATAGTTCAAGCACAAAACACTTTGCCTTGTAACCTTCCCAAAACCAT
>JBCBCD010000429.1:0-6192 GCA_038530915.1 Bacteroidota bacterium | reverse complement strand
GATAGCATAATAGGATAACAACATGATTTCTTATTTTCGTGGCAAACATAACGATTCAATTTGCCATGAAGTATACCTATTATGCTATCATGAACTAAATTTTTTCCTTCGAAATCTTGTGCTCCTTCATAGTAGCTATATAATTGTAGACCAAGTCAAATTCTTCATCAGTTAGCTTGACTGCACTCATTTTGCTGTTGTAACGGAAAGATTGTGGATTAGAAATAAACTCATACATATATGCTTTCTCACGATATTCTGTAATGTTTTTAGGAAAGTTGAGCTCAGGTCCGAGAATACCACCTTCCAAATTCATTGAATGACACTTGATGCATTTCTCTTTGAATAACTGAAAACCAGCAGTAAACTGTTCGTTATCATGTAAGGCTTCAGGGTAAGAAGCTACATAATTATTATCTGCATAATCAATTTTGATGGAAACAGCCCCATAAGGATAGATCAACTTGCTGTTTTCATTTTCGTTTTGCCAGGTGAGGTAATAAGGAGATATGTTTTTACGCATACTATCCGGCCACATATTGAGTTCGCCTTCGTTTTGAATGGTCACATAGCCTTCGTGGCCTCTTAAATCACTCAATAAGATGGAAGGTGCATACCCATCCTTACAAACAAAGGTTACTTCAATCTTGTCGTCCTTTTCATTACCTACAATATTGAGTTGGTCAAAAACCTGATTGATAGAGAAACCTTTAAATGTCATTGGTTTTTTAAAGACAAAGTCATAGCTAATGTTTACCGTTGTATCTTTTACCATCGCATTGAGATCGCTCAGTTCAAATTCCATAGGTAGTGTCGCTATGTTAGGATCTATAACAAAAGTAACCTCCCCCTCAACGATTTCCTCTGGCTTATTTTGACAAGAAACAAAACCAATAAATAAAAGCAACAAAATAGAAATTCGACTACTATTCATAAGGGTGTTTTTATGAGTCAGACGTAGTAAATATCTTTTAAGTAACAAAGTAGACTTTATTCTAAATAATTTTGTATGCCCCAAAAAGCGTCTTTTAAATCAATACTGCGTCTTGTCCTCACCTTAATAGCTAAGGCTATTAGGCTCCGGGCTTTCCTTGTCTTGATTCAAAATCCATCTTTTTGTGCTCATAAAACTATTTTAGAATAAAGTCTAGTGATCAACTCACTTGTGAGTTGATCACTTTGTTACTTACTCAATTACCAATTCTTTTGAAAAGATCACTGTTTCTTCATTAGATAAAGTCATGTAATAATTACCGGGAGCATACTTGCCAATTTTTGTAACTCCTTTGTATTCATTTTCTTCACCCTTCAGTTTTACACTTTTTGAGGAAACCTTATTGCCTATTTCATCTACTATAACACAACTCAGTTTTTTTACCTTTTGATCATATGTTATTTCATAGGCTCTTTTGTCAAGTGCCGTTACTGAAATTTTACCAGAAGGTGGCTTACTTTTATTATCAGCCAAACTTCTTTGGTTTCCTGCAAGGTAGTCCTGAAACAACCATTTAACGGCTCCTGGAAATTCTCTGGCCCAATACCACTCACTATGTACTCCATCATCATGGAAAGTAAGATACACATCGTCTGCATCAAAATTGCCGCCTCTGAGAGTATAATACATTCCAATGGCATTACCTTTCATATTGGCACCTTCTGTAGTACCTGCTGCCATATACACTTTGGTATCAGCTTGTTGTTTTTGTCTAGCTGTATGCCAAAAAACAGAAGGAGCAAACCAAAATGAAGGAGAAAAAACCAAAGCTTTTCCAAACACATCCTGATGTTCTAACGCACCGTAATGGCTGACCAATCCTCCCATAGAAGAACCCCCGATGGCTGTATTTTTTGGATCTTTCAAAGTACGGTAGGTATCATCTATATATGGCTTTAAAGTAGTTTTGATAAATTCCAAATACTTATTTCCTTTTCCTCCGCCATATTTGGGATTGTACCAGGCAGAATATTCATCAAAACGGTATTGACCACCATTATACACTCCGACAACTATGAACCCCTTTTTACTTTCTTCAAAGATTTTATTTAAACTTTCATCCACTTCCCACTCTCCTGAAAAACTCGTTGATTTATCAAATAGATTCTGTCCATCCTGTAAATAGATGACCGGATAGCTGGAATTTGTCTCATAATAGTTAGGTGGCAGATAGATGAAGATCTTTCTGGAACGATCTAATTGTGGCATTTCAAAAGATTTATCCAGTATGTATACATTTTCACTTGCAGTACTTGGTTTACCCGCTCTTCCTACTCCTTCCCAGCTTTGAATATTTATAATAACTTCTAATTTTTTTCCTTCATAATTGATCTTCCTGTCAGGTCTGAAGCTACCTTTTACGTCGCCTTCAACTGTGGCCCAACTACCACGCGTAAATTTGAAATTAATGGTGCCTTTCTGAGGCTTTAACGTAATGCTGTAATGCCCGTCTTCATCTTTTTTCAACTGAAAATTCTCATCGCCTGGATTCCAGTCATTGAAACTTCCTGCAACATAAAGTTTGGCACCAGGTGCCATATTAGGTGGCAAACTGGTTACTTTTAATGTCAGTTGAGCTAAGGAAGTGGCGATAAATATTACACACAAAACAAAAGTTAGTGCTAATTTTTTCATGGTGATTCTTATTCATTAAATATACGAATAGCACAAAAATGATAAAATCTTACTTTTATTCCCAACGCTTTTAATGGTTACATCCGTCTAAAATAATAGCAAACCAATTCTAACAATTGGATTTTTGCCAAAACAAAATCTATTGACGTGCCCAACTATTCTGAAGAAGAATTGATAAAAGGCTGTGTAGAAAACAATCGCAAGCATCAAGAAGCATTATATCGCCGCTTCTTTGAGCCTATGATGCGTATGTGTATGAAGTATACACGAGACCGTGAAGTGGCACTTGAGATAATTAACTCTGGCTTTCTAAAGGTCTTTGTGAAACTTCACACTTTTCAATTTAAAGGCTCTTTAGAAGGTTGGATCCGGAGGATTGTATTTCATACACTTTCTGATCATTTCAAGAAGAAAAAGAATTCAGTGCATTTTCTGGAAATTGAAGAAAGAGACAAACCATTAGATGCAGAGGTTTATGAAAAATTATACCTGGAAGATATTATTCAACTGACAGAAAAACTACCGGAAGCCAGCCGACGGGTTTTTATCAAATATGCAATAGAAGGGTATACACATGTCGAAATAGCTAAAGAGTTTAACATCAGCCAAGGGACTTCAAAATGGCATCTGTCAAACGCTAGAGAAAAACTGAAAAAATTGATCAAACAAAACTACAAACAAAGATACCATGCCGGATAATTCAAATACACCTTTCGATAAAGAATTCGAAAACTTAGCATGGGAAAAAATGAATGCTCTTCTTGACCGTGAACTACCAGTTCGCAAAAGGAGAGTTTTACCTGTTTGGTTTTGGTGGGTTGGAGCGGTTATGGTATTGATAAGTCTGGCTGGGTTTTGGTATAATTCCTATTATAAGTCTATTACAAAAAATGATAAGAATAAAATAATAGCTCATCAAAACGAATCGATTAATAAACCCTATGTAACTATCATCAACTGTATCGATGATTTATTGCCTGTTGAAGGTCAAAGCCCAATCACATCACAAGATCGCAAGATCACAAGATCACAAGATGAAATTACATCACAAGATCGCAAGATCACAAGATCCAAGGATGAAATCGTATCACAAGATCAAAAGATCACAGGATCACAGGATGAAATTGCATCACAAGATCACAGGATCACAGGATCACAAGATGAAACTGCAAGATCACAAGATCGCAAGACCACAAGATCACAAGATGAAACTGCAAGATCACAAGATCACAAGATCACAGGATCACAAGATGAAATTGCATCACAAGATGAAACCTCCTTCTCCTCATCTACTTTCATTCCAAAAGTGTCGATCTTAAATAGTGAAATTACTCTCCTTGATAATGTACGTTCAGATTCTTCCCTATTTGTAACAGAACCTTTCACGAAAAAGCAGTCCCGCTTTTTTGTTAATACAGGAGTTTTAGTAGACAAAACCTTCAATGGTTATAGCATAGGTGCTGGTCTGGAATATGATTTATCAAGTAAATGGACAATTGGATTTGCGTTACAACACGATAGGTACAATCTTTCATTTGAAGCTTTGACAGATAATGTAAATGTTGTTTCACCTGAGAGAGATTCTTTGGGTATAACTACCAATACAGGTACGGCTGTACAGGTCATTCTACCTAAACAAGAACTGGCAGTAAATACGTTTGGCTTGCAAATGTTGTCAGCTTATAAAGTCTCAAACAGGTTTGCTTTAAACACAGGTATAGGATTAGATTATCGATTTGTTAGGCAAAGAGCTGGTGGAATGGATGAATTTTCACAGTCTGATCCTAATGGATTCAATAACGATTTAGAGTTCAATAACTTAGACTCTAATACAGGTATAAACGAATTTGTCAATCATTTTGATTTACGAGTAAGTGTAGGCACGTCCTATATACTTAGTGCGAGATGGAGCTTAGAAGCCTCTTACAGAAGGGGCTTCAGCTCTTTATTCAGACAATTGGATTATCCGCATAAAAGATCACAGCTTTTTCTGGGTATGAAGTATAGTTTTTAGTGGAAAACTAATTTAAAGGCACACAAATAGGTAATTAACAAAATTAACTTAGAGAATTGAGCTTTTTTTTGCTCATAGCTAATGTCCCTTGTGTAGGGTGTAGAGGGTCTCTAAACACTACACCCTACACCAAAACGGTTATATTGAAACAATCATTATAAAGGTCATTATTGTCAATTTTAATTCTGTTAACCACTTAATTTCATAGGAGCTGAATAAGAATTGCTATTTTTAAAAAATTCAATTTTTAAGCTCATGTTAGAATGTCAAAAAAAGCTTTTTCAACTGGAAAAAGATATCACTTACCTGAATTGCGCCTACATGTCCCCGCAACTAAAAGCGGTAGAACAAGCTGGTATCAATAATCTTATCAAGAAAAACAATCCTCATCATATCAAAGTAGATCATTTTTTTAAGCCAGTAGAAGAATTAAAGCAAAAATTTGCTGATTTAATACAAGCTACTGATAAAGACCGTATCGCCTTGATACCTGCTGCATCTTACGGTATGGCTGTTGTAGCCAATAATCTTGACTTGAATAAAGGAGATAACATCGTTTTATTAGAAGAACAATTTCCCAGCAATTATTATTCCTGGGATCGTTTGAGTCAGGAAACTGGTGCAGAAATCAGAATTGTCAAAGCACCTAACGGTATTCATAAAGGACAAACTTGGAATCAGGCGGTATTAAATGCCATTGATGAAAATACTCGTCTGGTATCTATTGCTCATGTACATTGGGCCACAGGCACAGTATATGATTTGAAAAAAATAAGAGCGATTAGTAAAGCCAATGGTGCATTATTAGTAGTAGATGGTACACAAAGTGTTGGGGCTTTTTCTATGGATGTAGAAGCATTTGGCTTAGATGCCTTGGTATGTGGTGGCTACAAATGGCTAATGGGTCCCTACAGTTTAGGCTTAGCTTACTTCGGACCAACTTTTGATAATGGTAAGCCGATAGAAGAAAATTGGATCAATCGTTTTCATTCAGAAGATTTCAAGAGCTTAGTGAATTATCAACCGCTTTACAGACCAAAAGCGGGTAGGTATTCTGTGGGTGAGCATAGCAATTTTATCCTGGTACCCATGTTGAATGAAGCAATCAAACAATTATTGCAATGGGGAACAGATAATATCCAATCTTACTGCAAAATCTTGTGGCAATCTGTCATAAATGACTTTGTTGATCTTGGCTGCAATATAGAACACGAAGATTATAGAGCTTACCATTTATTAGGGATCGGACTAGATGAATCTTTTGATACAGAAAAGCTGAAGGCAGCTTTTGATAAAAATAAAATATTCGTCTCGTTTAGAGGAGATTCTATTCGCGTTTCTACTCATGTTTACAATGAAGTTGAGGATTTACAAAAGCTATTACAGTGTTTTAAATTAGCAAAGCGAGTAAAAACTATCGTTTGATTAAAGCTTCTGATCTAAAGCTCTAATCGGTTATCGCTTGGTCGAAAGCTTGAATTTATAGGTTGACGAGTAAGTGGTTGGACAAAAATAAACAGTGTTTTTGATCGATCAGATTTTTGGAGCT
>JBCBCD010000428.1:1637-6206 GCA_038530915.1 Bacteroidota bacterium | reverse complement strand
AGGTTTCCTGAAAGGAATAAGATACTCTTTTTTCCTCAGCACGTGGATGATGTACAGTAACTACTGTATCACTTGGCGTTTCAAATGAACGGTCCCATCCTGCATAATAAGTGGTGACTTCTGCCGGGATAGAATCTTTAATTTCTAATAAAGACAGATCCGTATTTCTATAACTGGCTCTATAAAAAGTGCCTGTATTAAAGATAGTTTTTAATCCATCTCCGGTATTTCCACTTACTACAGTATTCGTATCTCTGCATACAGAATTCTGATAATCCCAATAAATTACTACAGAGGGTGCTTGATCAGGTGAGACACCACAATGATTTCCAGTCATGAAAAACTGTCGGCAATCTTGTTGGGTATTATTGACCAAAAAACCGGTACAGGCCTTGAATCCACCAACATTAATCAAAGCAACAGCATCAAAAAGTTCTCTGTATTTATCATTTAAATCGAAACCATCTCCTGTACCACAAATAGCATCTAGATTACACTCACCAGATAAGGCAGTAGATAGATTAACAAAGTCATGGTTGACGCGGCTTAGTTGTAAGATAACCTGATTCTTAAGACTTACAGGTACTTGCAATTCGATGACTATTTCGTCAGACTCCAAAATGGGTGTCCATAATTGGCTATAATCTGAATTATTGTTTTTGTCAAAGGGCCCCAAGACTTCTTTTTGATCAGCATCATACAATAATAACTTCGTCTGTTTGGGAAGATAAAAATCAGAAAAGCCTAAGTTTAAGGAATAAGCGTCTTTGGATAAAATCCGTAGTCTCCAGACCATGAGGTCGCTGCCTAATTGTTCCCAGGTACCATGAGTAGAAGGGGTGATATCCACCTCAAAAGGATGGGCAAAAATTAATGTTTTATTTGATCCTTTCTCTATCGCTAACTCTTGTTGGAGTTGTTCATTATCCACTGGGGGTAAAGTGTATTTTTCTACTTGATTCAGAGGGATCTGAGTAGGAGCAATTTTAAAGAGGTCTTGCTGTGCATATATGAAAGAACTGCTCAGAAAGCAGCACCAGAAAAAGATCAACGACTTGAATTGCATAAAGCTAGCTTGATAATATTTAGAACTTCAAATTAGTCAATTTGAGGCATAAAGTATAGATCAATATTCTGGCTTGTCAATAAATAGACGTAAAAAGCACAACAAGCAAGTGCAGAATGCACTTGCTTGTTGACATAATTAATTACCAACCATAAATAGGGCATTACTAAACAGAAATTTTCCGTTTTCCCAGAATGCTCTAAATAATGGATTATCAACTAAGTAGACGATTTCTCCTCTGCCTTTACGTTCTACTGCAAAGCTCACAGTATTCGTCAATTTATCTTTTAATTTGTATCCCATATAACCGGCATATAGCTGATCCTCACCTACAATACCCACATTAGTAGCATCAGTCAATAATTCATAGTACAAACTATTGGTTTTCAAAGAAAAATACTCTTCAGAAAGACCAAAAGCAAGTGGGTGTGAAGTGTCTAGAGTTAATTTAACTATAGAACCTGGATTGTACTGAGTAACACTCTTTCTATCCTGATCACCATAATCGCCAAATCTATTCATTAATCGCTCTTTTTCAGATTCACGAGTTGCTTCTGATTTTGAAGCATCTGTGGCATATTTCTTAAGGGAAAATCCATCTTGTCCTTCTAGTTTTCTAACACTGCTACCTAAGCAGATCAATTTTCCGCCACTGGCAACCCATGAACTCAATTTCTGTCTCACTTGAGCATTCACAGAATAAAAGCCTTCAGGCATGATTAGAATATTGTAGTCTGAAAGGTCGGTAGATCCTATTCGTTGAGCAGCAATGGCATTCATAGGATATTTCAGGTTTTGCTCAAAGAAATACCAAACCTGACCATAGGAAAGGGAAGAGGTACCTTCGCCAGATAATACAGCTACATTGGGTTTTTGAATCAAAGCAACATTGCTGGAGCCAAAGTCTGAGCCTTGCGCAGCTCTACCCGATTGGGCTACAGTCAGTTCTTGTTCAAGCTCATTAGCGATACTTACAACTTTTTCGTGGAACGCTGTACCCATTTTGCGATTATCAGCAGTAGTGATGATTAGTGTACCTGGATCGTAGCTTTCATTGTTCATTTTAAACCCTTCCTGAGCCATCCTTACTTTGATGTCTTCATTAAAAATAGCAGAAAGGAAAGTTGCTTGCTTCAAAGAATTCCAACGTGCTAAATAAGCATAAGGCTCATCTGAATTCATTTGTAAATCTTCATAGGCATCTAGAGAAAATTCATCACTTACATCCACTTTGGTTTTACTTGCATACGCTTTCAATCCATAAGCATAGGGTAAAGACCAAGCCGTGATATCATAAGTAAGGGAATCTTCTACAAAAGTATTGGGATCCATTAATATTTGTACTAATGTTGCTTTGGGTTGATATGCACTGATCACCAGGTCAGAAGCCCCAACTGAGATGCTTTCTTCCTGGCCATTGCTGTAGTTAAAGCCTTTCAATGAACTTGATTTACCAAGGCTCCCATATTTGATGTGATTTTTATCCATCAATTCAAGAAACGCTTCAAGACGACCTTGAGGTTGATCTGCAGGAATAATGTAAGTTTTATATTCTCCCTGAGGATTGTTTTGATTATTGTTGTAATAGGTTTCAAAATTTTCAACTATCCGAGCCGCATTATTGGAAGAAACCTCTACCGTAGAAAGTGCAGCAGTGTGGTGATGCATTACCCTATCCATCAAGGTAAGTGTATCCTCATTTTCCATAATAACTGCGCGACCAGCACGACTACCACCTGCTTGTTCGAAAGTCATACCAATGCTACCATTGTAGATGGGATAGGTGTCTCCATAACTAGGATATAATAAGTCAAATACTTCTCTGGTGAAATACAACCAATTGTTCTTATCGAAGTATTTTTCGTGATTGTGGCCGATTTCAACCTGAAAATCAGATTGCCAATCGGTGATGTACTCGTGGTAAGGATGAGCAGCGGGAGCAAAATAATAAGGACTGTTGTAGCCTTGTTCATGAATATCTGCATGAATATGCGGCATCCACTCATGGTACATTTTTATTCTGGCAACAGATTCTTTTTGAGTTTGCCAGCACCAGTCTCTATTCAAGTCAAATAAATAGTGATTGACCCTTCCTCCTGGCCATGGCTCAGCATGTTCATAGGTATTAGAATGAGGATTAGGTATTAAATTGGCATTGTTTCTGAACCAATGAATATAACGTGAAGAACCATCGGGATTAAGAGTGGGGTCTATTATGACGATGGTATTTTCTAACCATTTCTTTGTGGTTTGATTTTGTGGGTTGGTCAATTCATAAGCTGTCAGTATCGCACTTTCTGCAGCAGAAGCTTCATTACCATGTACACTGTGACTGATCCACACTATTGCCTTATCTAATGATTTATCAGAATCACCTTCTACCATACCTGTTTTTCTTAGGTTATTCATTCTGATATCATCCAGCTGTGCCAGGTTTTCAGGAGTAGAAATATACAATAACAATAATGGCCTATCCTGATTGGAGGTACCGTATTGTACAATTTGAGCATTAGGGCTATTTTCAGCTATATGATACATGTAGTCCACCAACATATAGTGAGGAGTAAAATGTTCGCCAATTTTGTGAGGTAAAAAATCGTCTGGGGACATCAATTGGGCAAAGGATGCATTCAATAGAACTAACATCCCAATTAGGCAGGTAAATCTTCTCATTCTCTTTTTAGCCAAAAAAGTACATACTTTTCTTGAGAAAAAAGCAACATGAATTTAAAATGTTGGCTGTTGTGTGTCTTGTGTTGTGTGTTCTGTGATATAATGTCATACAACACACAACACAAGACAGAAGATCTTATCTCTTAGGATATTCCCAGTCTATACCTAAAGTATACCTTTGTATCCACTTAATCTCTTCTAAGTCTCTAACTCTCTGATGACGCGGTTCTCTAAAACCATGGGGTTCTCTTGGAAAACGTATGTATCGTACTGGCTTGCCCATATCCTTAAGGGTCGCAAAAAGCATCATACTCTGCGCTTCGGTGTCTGTAAAATCGTTCATCCCGTGTAACAATAAGGTAGGAGTCTCAATATTTTTAGCATTGGTGAGTGTTGATTTTTCGCGATAGCCTTCCGGGTTTTCCCAAGGGGTACCACCGATATACCACAACCTTACATCGAAATTAAAGCCAATACCGTATTCAGAAGTCCAGTCAGAAACCATAGCACCTAAAGAAGCAGCTTTGAATCTATTGGTTTTTGTAATGGTAGTTCCACCCAAAATGCCACCGTAACTCCATCCTCGTACGGCCATTTTATTTTCATCTACAATACCATCTTCAATCAACTGATCTACACCAGTCATCAGGTCGTTGTAATCACCACCTCCTATGTCATTCATATTTCCTCGTAGCAATGCATCTGTATAGCCAGAACTTCCTCTCACATTGGGGCACAATTGTACATAGCCTAATCCTGCCCATACATGGTATTGCGAGCGGAATCCTTCCGTAAACACACCTGCGGGTCCTCCGTGTATGTGTAGCAGT
>JBCBCD010000428.1:0-1627 GCA_038530915.1 Bacteroidota bacterium | reverse complement strand
ACCCGCAGGTGTGGGTATTTTTTATTAGCATCATAATTAGGTGGGAAGTACAACATGCCTTCAATTTCCAGTCCGTCTTTGCTTTTCCAACGGTAAGTTTTAGCACTAGCCATCATGAAGCTATCCTGTACAAGAGGATTTAAATTGGTTAGCTGTTTCCCCTTAAAATTAGATAGGGTACTGGTATACAAATTGGAGGGCTGATCGACATCTTCCTGACTGTAAAGTACTTGAGTTTGTGCTTTATTCATACCTCTCAAGCGCATTAATCCTTGCGTATCTGTGAGTTGACTAACACTTCCACTAGCTAAGTCCAGTTTGAATAAGTTTGATTGAGTTCTTTTTAAACCCTGGAAGAAAATGCTTTTTCCATCATTGCTCCAAACATATGGGCCGATATTTCCTTCAAATTGGCCAGATACTATTTTTACATTTTTAGAAGTTATATCCAGCAACCAAATTTTACCGTTTTTGAGCTCCCATGTTTTATTATCATTGGCTGTAAATGCCAATTGACGACCATCCGGAGACCATGCCAAACCTCCTTCTGGCGCTTCATTATCAGTAAGGGCTACCATAGTACTATCAGCAAGATTGAACATGTAAATTTCTGAAAGATTACCTTGGTTCCTTCTGTTTTCTGTTCTTCTGGTAAATGCTAGTTTAGTTCCATCTTTTGATAAAGCTAAACTACCCAAACGATGATCGCCTTTTGTGATCTGGCTGATTTTTTTAGAAGCAAAATCATATTTCCAGACATTACTCCAACTGCCTTCGCGTTGACCGTTGGGGCCTTCATCTACCATATAAGCATCATAGCCATCTTTTTTCTTTTTCTCCTCTTCCTTAGATTTTGATCTGCTGGAAATGAAGAAAATGGCACTTTCATCTTCTGCCCAAACATAGGAACCCACACTGTTTTTATGCTTAGTAAGTTGCACCGCTTCACCACCACTGGTACG
Organism: Bacteroidota bacterium; assembly: GCA_038530915.1. Taxonomy (GTDB): domain Bacteria; phylum Bacteroidota; class Bacteroidia; order Chitinophagales; family Saprospiraceae; genus JANQPA01. Next base: position 665 of record JBCBCD010000428.1, on the reverse strand, counting down.
CATGATAAAAAGTTGTTGTTTTTTATCGACACTTCTTTTCAATGACACATAAGTCCCTTTTGGAGAATATTTTAAATCACTGGCCCCTGCCTTTCCAATAAACTGAAAGCGATCGGTTCCATCTACAGTAATATGGTAGTAATTACCTCCACGCTTATTCCCTTTCCAGTTTAAGGTATCTATCCGGTAGATGATATGTTGTCCATCAGGACTTATAATAGCAGACCTTAAAGAATTAAGATTGAGACCATCATCAGTGGTCATGGCTCTTTTTTGTGCATTTAGATTGAAAAGAAGCACAAAAGAAAAGAAGAATAGTAAAGTGAGTTTTTTCATAAAAGTTAGATTTCAATAGGGTGTTAAATTATAGTTACAACGTTTATTATTTCAACAATAGAACTTGCTTTAAGTCCAGTGAAATTAGTTGGTTTTTTCATTTTTCAAGAAAATGAGCATCCTAAATCAAGATGGAAAATAAAATTTGGTGGAAAATTGATTAATCTTGGATATTTGGAGTACTCTAATGGAAGAGGAGTAGACTGATCACCTCACGGCGTGAGGTGATCAGTCTACTCTTTAATAATAGTAGTGCAAGTTTTGATAGCAGCCCTCACTAACACTTTTATATGTAATTTCAAAAAGACTAGCTGACCCATTAAATACTT
>JBCBCD010000427.1:0-6211 GCA_038530915.1 Bacteroidota bacterium | reverse complement strand
CAAAAAGAAGTTCCTTCTTTTTGAATGAGTCCAGTTTCTAAATTCTTTTTGTATTGTGAAGGCGTGAGGCCGGTCATTTTTTTAAAAACAGTATTGAATGTTGTTTTTGAATTGAAACCAGCTTGCATGCCAATGGCGAGTAAAGTATAATGCTTCATCTTTTGATCTTGTAAAAGGCTTTTAACTTCTTTTACACGATAAGAGTTAATTAAATGGTGGAAATTGTATCCAAAACCTTCATTGATTGCTTGTGACAACTCATTTGTACTGACTTTCAGGCTTTTGGCCAATGTTGCAATTTTATATTCTGGATCTAAAAAGACCTTTTCATTTTCAAGTTGTTGAAGCGCAAGTACTTTTAATTGCTTAAGCTGATGATCTTCTAATTTAGAATAAAAATATTTTTGCTGCTCATTTAAAGGTGTACGGGAATGATACCCTTCCTCTTTCGCTAAGGTTTGAATGCTTCGGAATAAATTCAAATGGCTGGGGATAAAATAAAGCATAACAACAATAAAGACTATGGTGCAAACATAAGAGGTAATTTCAAGGAAATCACTGAGCAAATCCAGCTTCTGCGCACCTGCAATATTTGCTGCAAATGCCAGTATCCATATTGATCCAAAAAAATAAAAAGTGAACTTTATCCAACTTCTCCGAAGTGAGCGGCCTGTTGTTACATCTTCTTTAATCAGTAAACGTTGGATTAAAAACAAGTAAAAAATATATTGTAAAAAATAGATTGGGAAGAAAATTTCCTTGACAAAACCTGTGAATTGGTATAACAGTATAAATACACCAAATAAAACAAAATGCTGCCAGCTGAACTTTGAAGTTTGCTGTAGCATCATTTCTGCATGAAAGTAGAGCAAGGGAGCATATAAAAAGATAAAAACAGATGGAATCAAGTGAACAAAATGACTACCAAAAATAGGATAATCGACCGTCAAATCTGTTAATACATGCAAACCAATTAGAAATAAAAATAGACAAAAGGGAAGGTTTTGTTTCTTTTTGCTTTGAGGAAGCTTGTACAATAGGATTCCAGTCAACCAAATAATAAAGATTAGAACAATCTGTGGAATAGAATGAATTGCTATCATTTGAATATGCCCCAAAGGGTAATTTTTGAGAGCAAATTTAGCTAAAGTAGCATCGAGAAGCTTTTCACATAGACGAAGAATAAGGTATTTCATATGAAATTCTCCAAACTTATAAGAGTTCTGATTTCCACTGAACCTTTTAAAGAAGTTCTAAAGTATGTTTTCGAACGCCACTCAGCTTTCAAACTTTGATTTTTGAAATGTCAATCAACTAAAAAATCAAAACAATCATTATGACAAAATGGAAGATGCTTCCTCTGGTATTATGGCTAATGATCTTATTATCGAGTTGCCATGAAGATAGTATTTGCGAAAAAGGAGAAGGCCCAATTATCAGAGAAGAGATTTTTTTACCTGCTTTTCACAGCATTAAAAATAATACAGTTGCAGACATCTACCTCCAACAAGGTAATGAACAAAAAATTATTGCAGAAGGCCAAGAAGACATTATTGATCTATTAGAGCTTGCAGTTAAGTCAGGTGAATGGGAAATCAATTTCGATCGAAATTGTGTCTACAACTTCGATGGACTTAAGCTATTCATTACCCTACCAGAGATCAGAAGTGTGCAAGCTATTAATGGGGGTAATATTTACAGTGATGGACTCATGAAAGTAGATGAATTAACTGCTTTGACAAATGGACTGGGAGAAATAGAACTTTTTGTGGAAGCCTCTCGCATTGATGCCCGTACAGAATCGAGGGGTTCTATAAAGTTGTCAGGTACAACAAATGAAGCCTTTTATACCATCCGAGGGGCAGGAAGTATCCATGGCTTTGAGCTGAATACCAAGATAACTGAAGCAGTGGTACGTCATACCGGTAATGTAGAAACCACAGTTACAGAAGAATTGAAAGTACTAATTGAAGGTAAAGGCGATGTCTATTACAAAGGATTTCCTGAAAAAGACATTACAATCGATGGGCAAGGAGAAGTAAAAAATGTCAACTAATTTTTTGATAGAATATCTAAAATAAACAAGCTATGAATAACATTTTTCAAAATATAAACACCTTGGCTTTAATTGCTCTTTTCCTTTTTTCCAGTAACTGTCAGATGGTGACGTCCAACCCAACAGTTGCTGACGGGACTTTTATTAAAAGTACCAATGCTAGTGGTGCTAAGCTCTATTATTATGATCATAATCAGTTTCGCAGTCGAGTAGCTACAGGGTCAAAGATTTATCATTGGGACGGATCTACAATAAGAGCGGTAAATAGTACAGGTGCGAAGTTATTCTATTTTGATGGCCAGGTATTAAGACATCGTTCAGCTTCTGGAGCAAAGATATTGTACTTTGACGGCAACACCATTCGAGCAGTTAACAGAAGTGGGGCTAAACTTTTTTACATTGATGGAGCTACGATAAAAGCAGTAAATAGTACTGGTGCAAAACTTTTTTACTTTGAAGGGAAGTTAGAAAATTGGGCAGTGATAGCCGCATTGTTGCAAGAAGAATTGATTGATCATTTATAAGGCATCTTAAAAAAAACTTCTTTTGGTGGCTCGTAACAAGAAACAAGTTATGAGCCACCCTCTTTATTGAAGTTGTTTAATACCGTGTAATAAAAGTTAATTAATATTTTGAACGATCAGATTTTTAGCCTAGATGAGGCGCAGCACAGTAGCAATACATATTGGTACGAGCATGCAACGAAATATAGGTTAAAGAGATGAATTCAAAATTTTGAGAAATTTATGTTACACGGTATTTAAGTCTCGATTTTCAGAAAGCTAAACAGCATTTATTCTGCGACAAAAACTAAAAACCAACAACCAACAACTGACTATGCTGTTTCAAGTGTTCTACTAAATCCAAAAGTATGAGGCGCAAAAGTGGCATTCAATCCCATTCCAATGGCTGCTTGTTTCAATTGTTCAGGTACTTCACCACAGAACAAGAAAGGACCAGGTACTGCTATTTGTAATAAGCTTGGAAAATGCCCCGCTGCTGTTGTACTCAAATGTAGCCCTAAAGCTGAGCCATCTTTGAAGACATCTACTACAACCAAATCATTAGAGCTTTCATCAAAATAACAGTCTACCTGTAAGGCATCAGGTTCGTTTTCCTGCATTTGCTTGGTTACTTCTTGATACATTGCTTTCAATTCTTCTGCTTTTCCAGGATTTGCTGTCCATTTGTAAACTACTGTGATGGTTTGATTATTCATTTTAGTTTGTTTTTGTTGTTAATTAATACAATACAAAGGTATGGCACAAATGCACCTATTGATAGGGTGATTTGTGCCTAATGCATGGGTTGTTTCTGCCATTAAGACCAATTATCTTTGTAAAAAGTAAGATTATGAAACATCTCAGCATAATGGTTCCAACAGGGACAGCGATAGTGGATACGATAATAGGCTCGTATAATTTATTCCACATGGCTAATAATTATTTAAAAAAGAAAGGCCAGTTGGTGGATGGACTTTTTGCCATTGATCTGGTCGGTTTGAACAAAGAACCACAAACTTATGGTCGTTTTTTTACAGTTACGCCTACCAAGACCATAGATGAAGTTGAAAAAACAGACCTTATCATCGTTGCTGGTATTGTGGGTGACCTGGAAAAACAAATTGAACGAAACATTGCGTTTGTTGAATGGATGAAAAAACAACGCATTAGCAATGATGCGGAGATAGCAAGCTTATGTAGAGGTGCATTCTTATTAGCTGAGACGGGATTACTAAATGGTAAGTCTTGCGCCACGCATTGGATTACGCATGACAAATTCAAAAACAAATATCCCAAGGTCAATTTATTACCGGAGAAAATCATTAGTGAAGACAATGGCATTTACACAAGTGGAGGAGCTTATTCTTTTTTAAACCTCTTGATACATCTTATTGAGAAGTATTATGGAAGGGAAGCAGCCATCTGGTGTGCTAAAGTGGCAGAAATTGAATTCGATAGAATCAATCAAAACCAATTTGTCATTTTCAATGGCCAAAAAGAGAATCAGGATGAAGAAATAAAAGAAGTACAAGAATTTATTGAGCAGCATTATCAGGAAAAACTCAGTGTAGAGCAGTTGGCAAATTCAGCAGCCATCAGCAAGAGGAACTTTGTACGCAGGTTTAAAAAAGCGACCAATAATACTCCTTTAGAATACATACAAAGAGTAAGGATTGAGGCGGCTAAAAAAAGCCTGGAGTCTTCTACCCTGAATGTTCAACAAGCCATGTATGAATCAGGCTACAATGACGATAAAACATTTAGAAACATCTTCAAAAGATTAACCGGACTGACTCCGATAGAGTATCGCAATAAATATAATCGAGAAATGGCTTATATTTAGTCTATTACAATCATTGGGTACACGATCTATTTGAAGAATGTATAAACTTTCAGCTGCTTTTTTTCCAAAAAACCGAATCTTCTATTTGTGTGGAGTCTTGTTAGCTATGCTTATAAGCACTTCTATGCATGGGCAAGAAGGAGCTTTAACAAAAGAAGATTCAGCCCGCATATACACCATCCGAGATCAGGCCTTTTCACTACGCAGCACTAATCCTGATAGTGCCTTATTACTTATGGATCAGGCATTTGAGCTTTTGGAAAATGCAAATCAAAGTGAAAGTGATAAGTCGGTTTTTGACAATGAAATCCGCAGGCAACGCAATTTGAGGTTGTATATGGGGATTTTCTTTATGGTTGTACTCATTGCATTTTTTACCGGCTTTAGATTTTATCGCTACAAGAAATCGAACGAATTTGAGCAAGTCCGCCTGAATGAACAACTCAATCAACAAAAGCTCTTACTGGAGCAGCGCGAAAAGGAGCAACTTAAAGAAATGAACGAGTTTAAAACTCGCTTTTTGACAGATATTTCTCATGAATTTCGAACAGCCCTGACCATTATTTCTGGCACAGTGGATCAAATTGATGAAAAACCAGAGCAGTGGTTGAGAAGTGGCTTAAAAATGATCCGTGAGAATACCCAAAAGCTAATATTACTCACCAATCAGTTGCTCGAGTTGAAGTATATGGAGGCAAATGCTTCTAACATAAGCCAAAACAAGGAGGTCAACAATCAAGTAAGTTTAACTCTAACTAAAGAAGAGCCTTTATTGATAACTGATGCTCTCCCAGGCAATGTGGATGAGAAAATCGTAGAAAACGGAGAAGAAGACAAAGACAAACCACGCCTTTTGATCGTAGAAGATAATTATGATATGGTAGAAGTCTTAATCGCAAATTTGGAAGACGACTATGAGATTTATGCTACTTACGATGGAGCAGAAGGCATAGAAAAAGCCATAGCAGAAGTGCCTGACTTAATAGTGAGTGACGTAATGATGCCTGAAAAGAATGGCTATGAATTATGTGATGCCCTCAAGCAAGACGAGCGAACCAATCACATCCCCATCATCTTATTAACTGCAAAAGCCGATGTAGAATCCAGGTTAACAGGCCTACAAAAAGGAGCAGATGCTTACTTGGCCAAACCATTTGAACCCCGAGAGCTGCTCATCCGCCTCGAAAAACTATTGGAATTAAGACAGCTTTTGCAAGGCAAATACAACAGCTTGGAACCCATAGAAGAAGAGATGACAGCCGAGGATACCTTCATTATGAAATTGCGCAGCGTCATAGAAGAAAACATCAGTGATCAGGATTTTGGTATTCCAGAGCTTTGTCAAGCGATGGGGATCAGCCGCTCTCCCCTGCACAACAAAATAAAAGCACTCACCGGAATTTCTACTTCCCATTTTGTTCGTTCGGTCCGATTAAATAAAGCCAAAGACCTTTTGGAAAAGTCCGAGATGAATATTTCTCAAGTAGCCTATGAAGTAGGATTCAAACATCCCCGCTATTTTTCAGAAGTCTACCACAAGCAGTATAAGGTGTGGCCTAGTCAAGTAAAGAAAAAGTAGTTGGTTTTTAGTTTTTGGTTGTTTTGCTGAACGTATCTGTAGACAGGAAAGAGGTAAAGCAGAATTTATTCTGCGGTAAAAACCAACAACCAATAACTTCCACAGACCACCTTTAAAAAAAACAATAACTGAAGTAGCAAAACAATAACTGAAGTCCAAAAACAATAATTGTACTAGTAAAAACAATAGCTGAAGCCTTCCATCGATGAGTCCTTCATCTTTGTAGTGTA
>JBCBCD010000426.1:0-6211 GCA_038530915.1 Bacteroidota bacterium | reverse complement strand
TTAAATTTAGTGAATTTCCTTACGCTACATTCGTGGCTTAAAACCTTGCTTCATATGCATCAAGAACAACAACCACGCAAAAAAAGTGAAAAACGACAACGTACCGAGTTTATTCGCGCACGTGTTACCCCTGAGATGAAGCAGGAGTTTTTGCGTCGTTGTGCTGATGCTGGACTTTCTTCTACAGATTATATTCGTCGCAAGTGTTTAGATGAGACACCTTTACGAAAAGTACCAAGGGTACGCTATGAAAGTGACTTAGACTTATCAAAAGTCCTCGCTCACCTTGGTAAGTGGGGAAGTAATGTAAACCAAATTGCTCATGCAATTAATATCGCCTTACTCCAAAAGGAATACTCAACCACTTATGCAGAACAAACACTAAGAACGCATCAGCAAAAGTTTGATGAAATTTTGCTCGTTATTTCTGAGTGTAGAGATATGATACGTGAAAAATTATTAACAGGTGATATTACAGGGTAGCACAATTGCGTCAATTGGGCATGCCAGAGAAATGGCAGCGCATCTTTTCAAGGCAGAAAACGATCATGTTTTTGTCCAAGAAACCTTTGGCAGTGGTCCAGATCGTAAAGCCGTTGAGAATGCTTTAGTTGAGCTGCAACTTTATACCCAAATGACAAAAGGGAAAACAGGCATTTTTTCCGTTGCTATTAACCCTAGAGAAGGGGATACGCTTACCCCAGAACAACAGGTTCGGGCTGTTCAAATTATTGAAGAAGAGTTTGGCTTAACCAATCAACCGCGAATCCGCGTAGATCATATAAAAGAGGGCAGGGCGCATTCTCATGTATTTTGGTCAACGGTAGACCAAGAGAATTGCAAGCTTGTCAGTTTGTCGCACTACAAACGTCGCCTTCAAACTCGCGCAGATCAGATGACCCATGAATTTAATTTAGAGCACGTACGAAGAACCCCCAATGAACAAACTTTACAAGTAAACAATGCTGATCGTATCCAACAAAATCACTCCAACAAGAAATATGTTGAACGAAAAAAGCAAATTGCTGAGCTTTGGCACAATACAGACAATGCACAAGATTTTATAATTGGCCTGCGAAACAATGGCTATGAAATAGCTAAGGGTGATAAATCAAAATTTGTGCTTGTTACTCAGGAAGGGCAAACGTTCAATCTAGTTAGAGATTTACCTAGACTTGTAAAGACCAAAGATGTTCAAGCTCGTTTTGGCGAACTAGCTAAGAGTTTGCCGACCGTCACACAAGCTAAGAAAAGACTAGAATATGATCATGAACAAACAAAGATTGATCGTACAAATAAAATGCTTGATGCCGCTGAAAAATATGGCAAAACAATTCCTCAAAACGTAGAAGAAGCATCACCAACAAATGAGCCTGAAAAGTCAGACAAAACAACATTTAGGAAAGATGATGCTCATCTCGCTCGTTTGGATCGCGAACGTGAATGGGAAGCATGGGCAAATAAGTTACGTCAAAAGCTTAAAGCTCAACAAGAAAAAATTTATAATCCATATGATATCATTAAAAAGATTGAAGATTTAGAAAAACTCATTGCAGCCAATGACAATAGCCCACTCTCTAATAAAAAACGGGTAAATACATGGCAAGAGGAATTAACGGCTTTAAGGTTGAATTTTGCCCATATGCAATCACTAATCGCTGAACAAGATGCAACACTCGAAACCAAAATAGCACAACATCATCCTTATAAAAATCAAACTGGCACCTCAAATCGATTAAGGGAAAAAGCTGATGAATTGAGACGAGACTTTGATGCTCTTCATCAGAAATACCAACAAAAAAATAAATCAGATGATAGGGATAGATTCTTAGATTTTGATCGCTAATCACTGAACGGTATATTTTTCGCCCGTCTGTTCATTTCGTCGAATGGGATAAGCATCTTCATAACCTCTATTATATGCAGCATAAGCGAAATCATTAGCTTCTTGCTTGAAGGCTTCATATTCTTCTTCCGAAGAAAAGTATTTTTCAGGAACCACGGGAATTTCAATTCCTCTTTCTGTCACAAAATTAACGTAAGCTCTTTCCATTGCTTCATAGCCTTTTTCATGTGCTTTTAAATAAGCAGATACGGCATTTTCCAGCTTACCGTCAAAATCATCTAGACATGTGTGAGCCGTGAACGCTGTTAAATATTCATCGTAGCTCAAATCATTCCAATCAATGACGCGATCATTTTCCGTGAGTTTTATAAACTCATCGATTAATCCCATTGTGTATTGATTGATACTACCCAAAAAGGCCGCTCTTTTCTCTTCATAATCCATAATTTACACCTTTAATTTTACTATATTGCATATAGGTTTTCATATTATCACACCGTAAAGCTATTTTTCAAATGTTGAATAAAGATGATTTTGATCGCATGAAAAATGCTTATGAAGAAGCACTTGGAAAGGCGATTAAAAATATTGATGAAAAATTAAGGAATGAATTTTCTCAGGTTATCTACAGTCCAGATTATTCCCAGAGGAAAGAAGAGATGAAGGCTGTAAAACATAATATGAATCAAAAAAGAGCGGCCTTAATTCCCGAAAAATCAAAGATTCTTCAACAAAATATCTTTCAGGATTATGGAGGTAGTCTCGAAGCTGCCAAAAAATATGTAATCGATCAAGACAAAACACCCAATCTAACAAAAGAATGGGATCACAATAGATAACTTCAGTTTATCATACAAAAATATAAATATGGCATACCCAGATAAAAGAAAGCCATTCAAATCACTCTCTTCTCTCTCAGACAACTCTACCCATTATCAAAAACTTGAGATTGATCCAAAAAACAAGTCAGGCATTGATGAACTTCTCGAAAATGAAGAAGGCTACATTGTCGGTCGCATTGGCAATGAACTTTTAAGATATAAGACCGATGCCCATTTACTAACAATTGCTCCAACGGGTGGTGGCAAGGGTACAGGGTTAATCATACCAAACTTATTAGATCATGAAGGTTCTGCTGTAGTGGTCGATATTCGTGGAGAAACTGTTGCTACTACGGCAACAGCAAGGCGTTTATTGGGGCATAGAGTAGTCGTACTTGATCCATATAATATTACAAAAGGTAAATGGGGTGAAGATACCTACAACCCTTTCGATCGATTAATTGATAATAAAGACAGCAGATTATTTGATGATCAAATTCAAAGATTTGTCTCTGCTTTAATGTTTGATCCTTCGGGCAGAATGAGTAATGAGCCGATCTGGGATAATGCAACCCGAAATCTACTCAGCGGTCTGGTCTATTTTTGTTTAAAATATTGGCCTCCTTTTAAGCATAACTTAGGTCAAATTTTAGATGTCCTAAATTACTCTCAAGAGGAACTTGATAACTTTATCATTGAAATTGCAAGCCATATAAAATCTTCATCCGAGGCGAAGAATGACCGAAATCTCAAAAGCTTATATAAGACGTTAACAGAAGCCAAAGGGAAAACCAAAATTACAGATAACGCTATCGTACAATCTCAGACGCTTTTATCGTGGGTAGGCAATAGATCATTTGAGGATATTTTGGATGATTCAACATTTACCTTTGAATCACTGCAAAAAGAAAAAATGACCGTCTATTTGGTCGTGCCAGAAGAGTTCATTGATAACTGCGCAATATGGGTCCGCCTTATGCTTGAAAGCGCGATTTTTTCTTTAGACGATATTTATCAATCAAGAGGAATCAGCACCAGTCAGTTGCCTCAAGAGGATAGAGTTTTATTTCTTTTGGATGAGCTTCCTGTCTTTGGGCAACTCGATATCGTTAGCAAAGGCATGGCAACATTGAGGGGCAGGGGAGTGAATTTATGGCTATTCATCCAAAACCTTTCCCAGTTGGAAAGTACATACGGTAAAGAGACAACAAGAACAATAATAGGCAATGCCGCTGCTTTACAGGTATTCAGCTCTAATGAACTTGAGGAATTAGAATATTTTTCACGCCTAATCGGTGAAGATTTTTATGATGTACAGAGTATTTCCATCAGTGATTCCGAAACTCAAGGTACATCCAGATCAATAGGGCAATCAAACACAATTAGCAATTCGCAATCTTTTTCCAAAACAAGCGGTAGTTCCGATTCATACGCAGAGGCCACGAATATTAATTGGACTAAGACGAAAAGCAAAACCCAAGGCAAAGGTAAGTCCACCAATAAAGGCTTTTCCACCAACATTGGTTATGGAAAAACAAAAGGTACATCAGAAGGAACTTCTCAAGGAACAAATAAGAGTGAAGGAGAAACTACAAATCGTAATTGGCTAGGACAAACCACAATTGGAACAAGCAAAGGTAAAGGAAAGAATAAAGGTAAAACCCAAGGCAAAAATCAAAGTACTCAATCCAATCGCGGATTTGGTTCGAATTATGGATATGGTTTTAATGAAACTGAAAGCCATACTGAAGGATCAACCGAAGGGGGCGGAAGCACATCCACGAATACAACCACCACCAATGAATCTGAAACTGAAAGCCATCAATATGGTACAAGCTCTACAAGCTCTATTAATGATACAACAAGTCAATCAACGACAAGAGGGCGCAGCATAACAGTTAAACAAGAGCGCATGAAAATTGAGACTATTAGGAGTATAAGGGAGAAAATTTCAGGCCGTAACCAGCTTTTGCAAATTCGCAATCACCATCCATTTTTTGTACCTCGCATGTCTTTCTTTGTTAAGTTTATAGATGTCGATAGATTCATGTTTCCCGATATGGTTTGTTTAGCTTCTATTGATGCGTTTGACGAAATTATCAATAGAACATATTTTGAAAGTGAGTTCCCTGATCAAATTAGTGAGCTATACCGTCAAAAGAAAGAAGCATTATATAAAGCTATAAATTCATACGAAGAGAAAAAAAATAATACACTTTACGAAAGGGAAGTCCGCGATGAACTTTTGCAAGCTGAACACTCATTCATTCAAGATGATCTAACCACGCTCTATAAGGAGCTTAAAAAAGTTGAAACATGGTTAGATGAACAAAGAGTTGTCTTCAATGAAGTTTCGATAGCTGCAATTGGGTATTTTTCAATTTTGAAAAATCTAGATTCTGATGCTTGTGCTGGTTTTGATCAAACTATAACCGACTTTTTAGCTTTTTTTGAGCATCAATCCAATCTACCCAAACAATTACCCAATGAGATTTTTGTAAAATATTCCTCTCTCCCTTTAGCGCAATTAATAAGACATGGTTACTATTATGAAAAACCAGATGGGAAATATTTAATATATGGTGATGAAGAGTGGCTGGCTAAAACCTATTTACCTGTTGTAAAAAAGTTAGACACGATATTAGCCTCAGAAGTTGAAAGACTGACTGAAAGAATTAATAAACAAGAAGAGTTTCGATTTTGGTTGCGCGAAATACTCATTGGCCTCAGACATGATTTCGGTGAAATCATTAAAATAGCTATGAAAAAAGAAGAAAAAATGAAAAATGATTTTTTCCTTTCTCGAAATAGTAACTAATCAAGCCTTATATTTTGCCCATTTGTTACTCAAAATAATTTTAGTATCACGTGCTCTTCTTTCTAATTGAGCCTTAAAAGCTTTATAAGTTGCTTCAAGCTCATCGATATTACTGAATTGATCACAACGACCATGAGCTTCAACAATAGCTTTCATGTTTTCATATCTAAATTCTAATTGTTCAAAGTTGACGATATTCCTGCCGTTTATACCAAAAATTGCTGCCACTTTGAAAAGTTTTTCCTCTTCAGCATAATAACGATCCCACCATATCCTGTTCTTCTTAATATGTTTAACAATCCTGTATGCACCATAAAAAATTAGGCCTAAGAGTATGTATTTCATTTTTTGATTAATTAGGTTCAAAAGGAAGATCAGATGCTAGAATATTATCATTACCTAAGTTGCTCACTGTCCTTATTTTCATGTTAATTGGCATACTGTAACAACGATATTCTTGACACGTTTCAATCTTATTAAAGGTACCATTTTTATCTTTAACAGTGTCTAAAATGGATTTGGAAACGGCCTTAGCAAATTCAAACCTTTCAAATCGATGTTCGTAAGAACCAATCCGTCCGCCTTGATTACTGAATTCCTCGTCAAAGGCCTCAAGCAGGTTTGTCAGATGATAATTCAGTCCAGGGGAAACTTGATTGGAAATATTGCCAAATAACTCCATTCTGATTGTTTCAGCCTCTGTGCTGTAAAGGGGAATATTTTTAA
>JBCBCD010000425.1:0-6213 GCA_038530915.1 Bacteroidota bacterium | reverse complement strand
TTCTGGAAATGGTCCTGACTTGAGGTTGTATAACAGTACCCGATATTTGTAAGTTGTTTTTGTCTAATGCCAATGCCTCGCCAACAAATGATATATAATTAGCAGAGTCATATTCCATGAGTAAGTTATTTTTCACTCCTGGAAAATCTAAGCCAAAAAAGCGGTATCTTTTTTCAAAGATCAAATTGCTTTCATCGGGCTTTACATCTATTAAGTGATAAATATAATCACCATTTTCTATCGTACTCACCGCCAGCAGACGATTATTCACTGAATCGAAGGTCACATCAATTATTTGTTCTTTCTTGTCTCTATGATTCCAAGTCACTTGCGAATAAATGTCGAGCGCCCGATCAACCAATATTAACCTACTTTCACCACTTTCAAGATCAAAATAACTTCTTCCAGTGCGATGATGGCTAGTAGCTACTACAAATAAATCCTCAGAGACTTTTTTGACCAAAAAAGGCAGCATACCAAAGTCCTGGGATGAGATGATAGAGCTATCTAGTGTAAAGCCATTTTCATCCAAGACCTCCAGTTTTACCTCTAAGCCATATTGCTTCAAAGCTAGTGTATATCCACTGGAGAAAGCAGCAAAATCGACAGTTTTAGCGGGAAAACGATAAGCTCCACCAAGAGGTATTTGCCTGACAATATTTCCTGAATCTCTATCTAATTCTACGATAGCCTCCCTTCCTAATTCATCCCATTGGTCATTATTGCCAATGCACAGGATTTTATCGGGCAAGGGCAATACTTGTAGCCCCGCATTGAAGCGGGCTTCAGAGCCATTTGAAACGGAAGTGATAGAGGTTCTGATCAAAGGATCTCCAGTGGCTGTATCTACGGTCATAAATCCCCAATCTCCATAATCGTAATTGGCAGCTGAATAATAACCGGTAAGAAACAAAGTACCTGAATCCAGCTTAATGTCGTGGGCCGCTTGTTCGATGGTGTTGCCTGATACAAACCGATTGTCTTTAGTCCACAATGCTTCTCCACTAGCTTTGTCAATTTTATCCAATGCAACATAATACCAGCCTCCGCCTACAAATGCATGCTGCCAGGATACGTATATCGCATTGTTAGAAAATGTGGCATCTAGAAACCTTAAATCATCTCTTTTTCGATTGTACAACCAATCCAAGTCTCCGCTCTCAGGATCTATTTTAATGACAAGTGCATTATCACGGTCGGTATGGCCAAATGCAAATAGTTGATTTTGAAATTCATCAAAATGGAGGTTGGTCAGACCTTCTACCGTTTCTCTTTCTACTTCAATGGGTAACTTCCAAATAGGCAGGTGTGGACTTTCAAATGATGCTTTGAAGATGGTGTCCCGTTTGCTGTAGTAAATCTCTTGGTTTTCGCCAACCACCAAATCGAAATGATCGTCTTCCCAAACCGAGCCGGGCAAAAACTGAACCGATATGGTATCCATTGCTTCAGTATCAAATAATGTAATGGCTCGCTGAATAAAGCCGAAAGCGATCCGCTTGGTATACCCAAAGACCAATGTATCTGTACCTACTTCCTGAATACCTCTTGGAAAAGAGAATCGATCTAGATCATCAAACTCAAAATCCCCTATAATTTTTCCAGTGCTGTCTTCAATTTTAAGAATAAATGAAACATCTGCCGCTTTAATGAAGGCGTATACATAGCCCGCTTGCGAAACAAAAATATGGTGAACTTTTGGTGCTTCCTGATCTCCAAAATAATTGACATATGAGGCTGACCACACTATCTCTCCTTCTTTATTGACCTTTCTGATTGCAATGTCATAGGTAACCTCCCAGCGTTCGCTTGAGCCGTAGTAAAAATGATCATTGCAGCTTGTCGCAGCTAAAATACTTCCATAGGTTTCAATGGTATCTGCCCTATCAAATAGCTCCAAAAACTGCGTTTTACCAGAATTGCATAAGTTCATAAAAAGCATCAAAAGAACAACGGGCTTAATTGTATTCATATGTTGATTGGGATTACTTTTGTTTATAGTTTGATTAATCTTTTCTTGAGACAAAGTAAGAATAATCACTATTCAAAGCAAGACAACATTAATTCTTATCGATAAGCACCGCCTCAATCTCCTTAAAGAACGGCCCCACCCATCTTCCGCCACTGGAAGTCAAAAACACATAGGCCAAATCTTTATCCGGATACAACCAATAATTGCTGGCATAGCCATCGATGTCTCCACCATGTCCATATTGATCTTCATTGTAACGGAATAAGCCATAGCCATAAGCTGGGCCGGATTCTGGTCGTGCATCTTGTGTTAGGTAGAGCATTTGATCTTTGTTTTTATCCTGGTAAACCTTTACTTGTGCTTGTACCAGTTTTAATAAATCTTCTGTGGTGCTAAAGATAGCTGAAGGTGGCGTGAGTTTACCCATGACAAAATATTGGGTTTCTCTTTGTTTGTTTTCCTTGTAGTAAGGGGTAACTCTTTGTCTTTGATCTGGTACTAAGGTAGTCGTATTGTAAAGTGCGTAAGGCTCAGCAATATACTTTTGTAATAGTGCTTCATAGCTCATTCCACTTGCTCTTTCTGCGATGTATCCCAATACAGCATAGCCAAAATTGGAGTATTCAAACTTCCTTTTGGGATTCTTTTTGACGCGCATTTGTTGGAAGTCAGTTAAAAAATCTGCTTCTGTGTATTCATAGATCAAGGGATCGTTGCCCTCGCGTTTAGAGTTAGCAATTTTACTGTCTCTGGCAATACCGGATCTGTGGTGTAAGACATCTCTTATGGTGATTCCGGCCATCTTTTTTTGCACTGATTTGGGATAATCCTGTGGTAAATATTGAGTGATAGGTGCATTGAGTTCAATCTTACCTTCAGCAATTAACGCCTTGACAATAGCTCCGGTAAACATTTTGGATACGGAAGCAATCTGACAAGCTCCTTTGTTGTCCATTAGCTGGTCAGTATTACGTTTGTAAACTCCCTTATTAATGAAATATGGCTTTCCTGCTATGCTAATTCCTATGCTCATGGCCGGAATATCATAGTGTTGCGTAAAGCTATCCATAATACCTTCTATTTGAGCTAATTGTTGATTGAGTTTGGTATCAGGCGCTTGCGCATTTACCGCATTGAAAAGCAATAAAGTGATAAAAGACATCCAGATTTTGAAAACAACAGTCGAGTAATTCATTGGGTGGTTTTTATTATGGTTTTTAAAAATGATTTGTAGTGATTGTTGATTATAGGTCTCTAAGTAAAGAGATGTTCTTCTGAAAATACACTCATGTTTTTATGCTCTTATACTGTCATCTGTCAAGGCACTTTCTCTTCGGTATTTGTGGAAGGTACTTTCATGGAGATTATATTACTCTATGGTTTTTAGCAACTAGTGAAAAGGTAGACTAAAGACCAAAGACCAAAAACCAAAAACATATCGACCTACTCTTTAGCCCCATTCATAACCAGATACTCCGCTACTTTTTTATGCCCTCCTCTTCTCGCCATCAACAAGGGCGATCGCTTTTCAGATCTCATGACATAACCATCACGAACTGCTTTGTTTACATCTGCTCCCTTTTCCACCAGATATTTCACCATACTTAAGTGGCCATAGCGAGCTGCATTGATTAATGGCGTTTCGTCACCTATTACATGGGCATCGATTTCTGCTCCATTGCTAACCAATTGCTTTGCGATTTCGAGATGGCCTTTTTTAGCAGCCTGAATGAGTGGATTTCCATCTCCTTTGACCCCTTTATTTACATCGGCACCTGCTTCTATTAAGACATTGACTAATGCCAGATCTCCTGTTTGGGCCGCCTGAATCAATAGGTTTCCATCTCCGGCCAGATCTGCATTTACATTAACATTATCAGCACTCAAAAGCACTTTGAGAATGGACATACTACGAGATTTGACGGCATGATACAACGGACTCTCATCACCTGATACATACAAATCTGGTTTTGCTCCATTGTCTACCAGAATTTCGACAGCTCTTAAGTTTTTTCTTTTTACTGCTGCAATGAGTGGACTGCCATCACCATAGACAGTGCCATTTACATCCGCTCCTTGTTCGATTAAATATTGTATGATACTCACATTACCTACCTTGGCTGCTGTAAGAAGGGCAGTTCCATCTCCTTTGACTTTGCGATTGACCTTAGCCCCATTTCTTACTAAGAATTTTACAAACTCAAGATTTTTACTCTCTACTGCCAACATCAAAGCACTGGCATCTCCTGAACCTTTATAAGTCACCTGAGCGCCTTTCTGTAATAATAACTTGCCCATTGCCAAATCACCAGCTCGAGCAGCTGCCCCCAAGGGCGATCGAGGTTCACCATCACCACGGTAACTGCAATTGGGACTGGTGGTTTTTAAAAGTTGAGCTACTTTGGTTTGGTCTCCTTTCTTAACGGCTTGGAGTAATGCACGACAACTTTCTGATTGCGCACTTAGACTTAAAGAAAAACAAAAAAAGAAGAGAAATA
This sequence comes from Bacteroidota bacterium, assembly GCA_038530915.1. GTDB lineage: Bacteria > Bacteroidota > Bacteroidia > Chitinophagales > Saprospiraceae > JANQPA01. The sequence continues at coordinate 1,743 of JBCBCD010000425.1, read as the reverse complement.
AATATATCAACTGTTTCATAGTAAATGGATTTTTGTTGTAAATCGAATACGCTGCAAAACTAAGCCTACACAGAAAGACAAATTGAGAAAAGCGATGAATTAGGGTTAACTACCCATGGATTGGGGTTGTGTAGGGGGAAGGGTGTAGGGTGTAGAGGGCCACTACACCCTACACTCTTCCCCCTTCACCAGTTAGAATTTATTCATGGGTTGAAAATCCCATTCTAAGCACACTTGAGCTTCATTCGTCGCTTTTTATTTGAGGGTGAAAAAACTAGCTTATCTTTAATAGTATGAATAAGCAGAAGCAAATCGTCGATTTTTTATTGAGCAACAAGGTATTGTATCACGTCCTCTTTTGGGTGGTGACCTTATTGTTGTACACCTTAATTGACGGCTTGAATACTGGTTTTTATAGAATTACCTTTATCAAGTATCTTGCGCTCCTGCCCGCCCAAGTTCTGGCTGCTTACTCCTTAGCTTACTATTTGACGCCTAAGTTTTGGGCCAGGAAGAAATACTTTCAGTTCTTTCTGGGTTTTGTATTTTCTGCTTATGTTTTTTCAGCCTTGGGAAGGTGGTTGATGATTTATGTGGCAGAGCCATTTATTAGAACAGATTTTCAACAAGAAAGCCTTCTTGAGATTTTATTTGATCCCCTCTATTTATTGAGTGTTTACTTTCCGGGGATTTACCTGTTTGTTTTTATCTTTTACGCTTTGAAAAATGTAAAAGCACGCTATGAGGAAAAACATCATCTGGCTGTATTGCAAAAGGAGAAAACGAGTAATGAGCTTCAATTTTTAAAAACCCAAATCCATCCTCATTTTCTGTTTAATACCCTTAATAATCTATATGCTTTAGCCATAGAACAATCACCAAAAGTACCTGAAGTGATACTTAAGCTTTCTGAAATGCTCGATTATATGCTGTACACCTGTGCAGATCCATTGGTTCCAGTTGAAAAAGAAATACAATTTATTGAAACCTATATCGAGTTAGAAAGCCTTCGGTATGGTGAAAAACTGGATCTTCAATTTGATCATGATATTGGTGAAACCTCTTACCAAATGGCTCCTTTGCTTTTGTTATCACTGGTAGAAAATGCTTTTAAACATGGGGTCAGGGGAAATAAAGAACCACATGTAAGGATCTGTCTAAAGATAGAAAAGCAACGCTTACACTTTAAAGTGATTAACAATAAACCCAAGCTGCTTGGTTCTGAATTGAATAAGAAGAAAAATGGGATAGGTACAACCAATATCCAAAAACAATTGGACCTCTTATATCCTCAACAATACGACTTACATACCGAGGATGAAGCTGATAAATATTCTGTATCATTAAGCATTCCACTATCATGACAAAAAACATCCGCTGTATGATTGTCGATGATGAGCCCTTGGCCATCAAAGTCATCAAAAGTTATATTGAAAAAATTAGCTACCTGGACTTGGTCGTAAGCTGTGAGAGTGCTATAGATGCATATGAAGCACTTAAAACTACTTCCATTGATCTCATTTTTCTCGATATCAACATGCCTCATTTAAGTGGTATTGAGCTGGTCAATTCACTGGATCATCCACCTAGCATTATATTTACAACCGCTTACCGCAATTATGCGGTGGAAAGCTATGAATTGAATGCTTTTGACTATCTGTTGAAACCAATCAAATTTTCGCGTCTATTGAAATCGGTAGATCGTTTTTTGAGGGAAAAAGTAGAGCCTATTTCTTCAAATTC
>JBCBCD010000424.1:0-6216 GCA_038530915.1 Bacteroidota bacterium | reverse complement strand
CAGCTCCAAAAATCCGATCGATCAAAAACACTATTTATTTTTGTCCAACCACTTACAACCTATAAATAATACTACGTAATCCAGTTGGTCCAGTTTCCTACATAAGTTTTTTCATTTCTATTATCATGTAAAAGCTCTAAAAACTTTTCTCTACTTATGCTTTTGGCTCCTAAAGATGATAAGTGTCGTGTTTCTTGTTGACAATCAATTAAGTTAAAACCCTTTTCTGTTAGTAATCTAACTAAAGAAATAAATCCAAACTTTGAAGCATTTTTTTCATGAGCAAACATAGATTCTCCAAAAAAGCATTTTCCTAAAGCAATGCCATATAAACCTCCTACCAGCTCTCCTTCTTTCCAAACTTCTACAGAATGTGCATAACCTAACTCATTTAAATGACAATAGGCTTCAAGCATGTCCTCCGTTATCCACGTACCATACTGTCCTCTGCGAATACTTTGTTGGCAGTTTCTAATAACTGATCTAAAATCCGTATCCAATGACCAATCAAACTTCTTTTGATTAAAGTAAGGCCTCATGCTCTTTGAAACCTTTAACTCAGCAGGAAATAATACAAAGCGTGGATCAGGAGACCACCACAAAATGGGATCCTCTTCATTAAACCACGGAAAAATTCCATTATTGTAGGCCATTAAAAGTCTTGCCGGGGATAAGTCTCCACCAATAGCCAGTATACCTTCTTCACTAGCCTGTAATGGATTTGGGAAAGCAATATTATCATCAGAGAGCATGAATATTGGCATATCACTTTTAGTTAAAAAGTTTACTTATTTACAAAACAACTACTAAGCAATTGGAGATATTAAAAAAATATGCTTCCAAAACAAAGATTTAGTTATATATAATTGTAAATCAAGATGTTTCTTTATTTTATATCAAATAAATGATAGCAGTTATAAAAGACTTTTAATGAAATATTATTGGAGTAAAATAAAGAATTCCCAAAATGAGACAACTATTCTTGAACAATAAACATTAAAATAATTCCAATATTGCTTTATTCATAAGACGTTTACGTCAAATAAAATATTCTATAAAAAAGTTTTCCACATAGTTTTCCACAATTAACATTGAGAGTAAACTTTATGCCTTTTTAGAAACTAAATAACACCAGTAAATAAGTGAACTAAATAGAAGCAATGCGCCTGCTTGATGCATAACTCCTAAACCTACAGGTATGGTTCCCACACTGTACAAGAGCGTCATAATACCTAGAAAAACCTGTATGCCTAAAAGAGATAAAAAGACCATCATCCCTTTCTTGAAATGATTGTTTAGGGTAACTCTTGCAAATGTAAAAAAGAAGGCTAACCCACTGAAAAACAGCAAGTAAGCAATTAGCCTATGTGTCGTTTGAACAAAAGCCGCCATAAATGATCCGGTATCATAATTAATGAAGTTAGATGCATTCCACTCTGATAAATTAAATAATATAGCTGGAATTATTTCACCATTCATATCTGGCCAAGTTGGATAAAACAATGCAGCTTTCATGCCAGACATAATGCCACCAATAACAATTTGAATGGCAGCAGTAACAGTTAGAAATAACACCCACTTCTTCACACTTTTATTGTTGATAACTTGTGGATAAGGTTGAATAACTCTTAAAGTGGTCCACAATAAATAACTGTAGAGCATAAATGCTAATGATAAATGCATGGTTAGTTTATAGGCATTTACCCAGGGTCTATTGATTAATCCACTGGCAACCATGATCCATCCAAAGGATGCAACTGTAGCTGCCATCATAATTACTACGCCTAATTGCCTTAATAGTTTTCGGTCAAACCAACCTTTGAAATAGAAAATTGCAAACGGAATGATAAAAACAAATCCCATTAGTCTCGCCCATAAACGATGAATATATTCCCAGAAGTAGATGAACTTGAAATAAGGTAAAGTAATTCCCTCGTTTATTTTTTCGTATTGTGGAGTAGCTTTATACAGCTCAAACTCTTCTTCCCACTGTGCAGCGTTTAGAGGTGGTAAAGTGCCTGTAACGATTTCCCATTTAGTGATCGATAAACCAGAACCGGTAAGTCTTGTTATACCTCCTACAACGACTTGTACAAAAATCATAAATAAACCAACTACCAGCCAAACCTTAATGGCATTTGGATACGAAACTTTATTTGAATTTGAACTACTTATCCTTTCTACCCTTGTTTGATCTTGAATACTTTCCATTTATTTCGTTTTGTGTATTTCTGTTTTTTAAAACAACAATTTTGTTTTATCTATTTTGGAAGAATAATTATCTCCTATTAATTTATTTATAATATATTTTTTTAAAACTCCCTCATCATTACAATGGTGGAAATGTTAGTTTAAGGTTTAGTAATCTCAATGTTAATTTAATATTAAGACTGATTGCTATTGTTATCAACAGCAAATTAACAACATAGTTAGCCTATTTTCAGGCTTTTGAGATTTTTTACACAAAAGGTGCAAAACTAGATTTAAGTTATTCACAGTAAAAATCTCATTCTTAACTTGATGTGTATAGCTGCTCAATTTTTCACCAAAAATCGATCAATTTAAAGTAAATAATATATATAGAACTTTATATTATTAGTAAGTATTAATAACTCACACTTAAACTGACAGTTTTTCCAGAAATGGGTGTTAACAACTGAAAATATAAATGGCTGAAAATGTAAAGTTTACGTAATTAAAGTTAACTCATTGTTAATAACTTTTTAAAACATAAATCTTCTTGGAAATTTAAAATCAAACAATTTATTTCATATAATAATGCTTCTGAGAAGAGCAACTACTTTAGCATTTAATAAACAATAAATCAGTTAACATGTGTGGAAGAATGTCATCTTCTTTTGATCCCAATCAATTAAAAGCAACTTTTGATGGTGTTGAAGTGGCTCAACCTTTACCACCGAATTATAATGTTGCGCCAACTCAGGCTGCTTATGTAATTACAAACGAGTTTCCCAATATTATTCAGGCACTCAGATGGGGTTTAGTTCCCTTTTGGGCAAAAGATGAGAAAATGGGTAGTCGTATGATTAATGCAAGAAGTGAAACCATTTCTACTAAGCCGTCTTTTAAAGCTGCTATCAAATACCGGAGGTGTTTAGTACTCGCAGATAGTTTTTATGAATGGAAACTTATTAACGGTTCTAAACAACCTTATCGAATTATGTTAAAAGATCATCCTATTATGGTGATGGCAGGTATATGGGAGACTTGGAGTAAGATGGACAATGTATTACATACATTTTCTATTATTACTACAACAGCCAATGAAGACATGTCAGACCTACACGATCGCATGCCAGTGATCTTTACTGATCAAAGTCAATATGATAATTGGTTAACAGATATGCCTTTGGAGGATACGCTTACTATGTTAACACCTTTACCTGAAAGTACCTTAACTTATTATCCGGTCTCAAAAGCAGTAAATAGTGTAAGAAATAATGGTATAGAACTCCACCACAATATTGAAGATCAACCTAATTTATTTAGTTAAAATTAAATCACAAATACATCGATGAAAGCTGTCATTCAAAGAGTATCAGAAGCATCAGTGACCGTTGAAGGAAAAAGAATATCAGAAATTGGAAATGGACTATTGGTATTGGTTGGAATTGAAGATGAAGATTCTGATGAAGATATCAACTGGTTGAGTAAAAAAATATCAAACCTGAGAATTTTCAATGATGAAACTGGCGTGATGAATAAATCTGTAAAAGATATCTCAGGAGAATTGCTGGTAGTAAGCCAATTTACATTACACGCAAGTACAAAAAAAGGAAACAGGCCATCCTACATAAAAGCATCTAAACCAGATGTTGCCATTCCGATGTATGAAAAGTTTGTAAAAACAATTAGACTAGAGTCTGGTTTAGGTGTACAGACTGGTGAATTCGGCGCTGATATGAAAGTAAGATTACTCAATGATGGGCCAGTTACGATAATCATAGATACAAAAAATAAAGAATAAATGACGATCAAGGAAGCCCAACAAACAGTAGATAAATGGATCAATACCATTGGTGTAAGATATTTTAATGAGTTGACCAATACGGTTATACTAATGGAAGAAGTGGGTGAGTTTTCTCGATTAGTAGCCAGATTGTATGGCGAACAATCATTCAAAAGACCAGAACAAAAAGAGGGAGCTCCTAATGATATTAAAGATGAAATGGCGGATATTCTTTTCGTTCTTATTTGTTTAGCTAATCAAATGGATGTAGATCTGGAAGATGCTTTAAGAAAGAACCTAGATAAAAAGACCAATCGAGATGCAGATCGTCATCAAAACAATGAAAAGTTGAAATAATAGGAGCTTTTCTCAACATAGGAGTTCGACAACTGATAATAATAAATTGTTCACTTATGACTAGGTACTAGTAATGAGTCGCCAGCTTATTCTTTCTTAAAAGGGGATTGATTCTGATGTTCCTGAATGAGTTGCATGGCAAAATAGATACTAATTGATAAAGTTACCAGAGCCAATATCAACAAATTGCCAAATGCACGTTGCAATATGAAGAAGTCATAAAAGCCATGAACGACTATTGCAATTACCCATCCGTTAATGATCAATAATCTTTTGTTTTTAGCATTGAACTTTGCTTTTCCTATAAAGTAACCTTGTATAACAGCAAAAGAAGCGTGAGCCGGAATAGCTGTAAAAGCTCTTATTAATATCGCGTCAATATTGAAACGAAAAGCATACAGCAAGTTTTCAAGCGTTGCAAATCCCATTGCAATCACAACAGCATAAACAATCCCATCGAAAGGCTCATTAAAAAAAGTTTTTTGATAGGGATATACCATTAAAATGAGAAACTTAGAGGTTTCTTCAATAAAGGCTATGTATAGAAAAGCATAAATAATAGAATATAAAAGGTTATCAGGTTGATTTATTGAATCGGCAATATTGATTTTTTCAAAGTAAATAATGGGAAGAGTAGCAATAACTCCAAGGATAAAACATAAAGCCATTGGCAGTTTATCTTCTTTTTCATACCGATCTAATTTATAAATCAGAAAAGTGATGATCAGACCCGGTAAGATGGCCAGTATAATTAACAAAAACTGCATTAATGGTTACTAATTAGAAGGTAGTAAAGAACATAGACTCAAAAATTCTTCAATGATTGTACTTATGTGTTTTGGGGCTTCATATGGTCCCACATGCCCTATCTCATCTAATATGTGAATGGAAGAAGTCTTTGGTAGTGTAGTTTGACGAATTAATCGCTCCTCTTCTTCAAGTTGATCTAATCTGCCAATGATAAAAAGTACCGGGTGTTTGGTTTCTGCTAGTACATCTTCTGTATTCTCTCTACTCATCATTGCACTTTGAGCCTCGCTTATGCCCTCAGGTGGAAATTGACCTGCTTTTTCAATCAAATGATTGATCATAGTTGGGTTTTGGTTAGCAAAGTCTTGCGGAAATAGTTTTGGGATTAATTGTTTGGCATAAGCAGCAGCACCATGAGTAGATATAAAATGGATGCTCTTTTGCCTGTTTTGCTTCTTGCCTGCATCATCTTCATAAGGATGTGAATGGATTAATCCCCAGGCTGACAAATATTCCGGGAATAATTTTGCGAAGATCAAGCTAACGTATCCGCCCATAGAATGGCCAAGGAGGACGCATTTTTTGCAATGGAGGTGATCCAAAATTGCTTTGACTGTATTTGAAAGCTCTTCAATGGTTAATTTAGGTAAAGGATCAGAACTACCAAAGCCAGGAAAGTCTATTGTAATTAAAAAATGTTGTTTATTGAAGTAGTTAATTACATGTTCCCACATACTCATGTCTTCACAAAAACCATGTAATAATACAACGGGAGTAGATGGTGCTTCACTATTGTGAAGTTTGTATCCAATTTTATGATTCTTATAGTTTAAGAAATTCATCATTATATTTTAATAGTAGGATACATGCAAAATACTAAAAATATAAAGACCACTTATTTCATCATGATCATGTTTTTAACTTTCTTTTCAGTAATCTTGTTAAAGGCAAGCTAATAGACTTTTTTTACGATAAGGTAAGATTTTGTTTTTATTATCTTTAAGTTGCTTACTTTTAGGAAGTCTATTCCAATTTTTTTGAATAAAAGAAGATGTCAAGTTTTTCAGAATTAAAAAAAGGATTATCCAGCATAGAAATACTTGAAGCTGCTTCAAATTGAGCTCTCTTTCAAGTATTTC
>JBCBCD010000423.1:0-6217 GCA_038530915.1 Bacteroidota bacterium | reverse complement strand
GAGACAAAATCTTCTCGGTCAAAATGCAAAACTTATTTTTTTAGTTTTACTTAATAGCTTGGCAGTATGCTTAATGAATTGAATATTTATCTTACCTGGATGGATCTACGATGGATATCCGCAGCATAGAAAAAGCCCAATGCTCTGGAAGTACTGTTTATATTTCCTCTTATGGAAGCAGGAGGAGGATTACCTACAAAACCTCCATCCTGACCGGTCTGATTGTACACCTGAAATAGGAAATCAAAATACGCCTCTGAAATGCCCATCTGGTCTACCATCGCTAAATCTCCCACTTCATAAATTACTTCCTCATTTGGTTCAACTCCTTCTCTTAACTGACCATCAAAAAATTCATCTTCCTGTCTAAGTGTTCTGGAATTACCCGGGTCAGGTACGGTGATAAACTCATTGTTTCGATACACTCGATAATGGTAAAAATTCGCTATTCCAACAGGATCTATGGTATTCAACTTCAAGAAATAACCCTCGTCGGTAAACAAGCTCTCTTCTTCAAATTCCGTGTATATGCTATCAATTCTTGGTACTTCATTAAGTAGATCAGAAGCAGTATATATGGCTCCATTCCAAATGATCTCCAAAGTATAAGTCTCTCCTATTTGAGGTTGGAGGTCTCCTGTGCTGTAAACGCCATTTCCTTGATAAATTAAGCTATAGGTACGATCACTGTCTGTAATATTCACTTCTGCATCATCCACTACAGGATTAGGAGCATTACTCAAAAAATTATTGGTGGTGGTTAGTTTGATGCTTTGAATAACATCGGTTGAATCTACATAACGTTCTATTCCGCCCTCTATAACCAACAATGGTTCCGAATCGTTAATAACTAAGCTATCGGTTACAATGGTTTCACAAGAAAATGCAAAGATAGCTAAGATGAATATTGATATATTTTTCATGATTTATTTTTTAGTCTTTTTTAAAATTCAAATTGATAACTAACAGATGGAATAATACCGAAAATAGACAGTCTAGCTGCTTCAGTTTGACCAGTTGCAACTTCCATATCATTAACTTCTCCAATTTCTCTAAAGAAAATAGAAGTAGCATTTAGTCTATTGTACAAGTTGGCAATGCTGAATACCCATGTCCCTCCTCGCTCAGATTTGGGTTTAAGCGTAGCAGATACATCCAAGCGGTGATAGGCAGGTAATCGATCGGCATTTCTAGTACTGTAATCAGCCAAGAGTAGGCCATTTTGACTGTATTTCCCTGAAGGATAAGTTACGGGGCGACCAGATCCATAAATCCAGGTAGCTCCAAAATCCCAACGACTCTTTGTAGACCAAAGGCCAACTATACTCAGCTCATGTGTTTGATCGTAATTGGTAGGAAAAAACTCCCCAAAGTTGATTCCTTCCACCTGTATTTCAGAACGTGAAAGCGTATAACTGATCCATCCTTTCAGGGCACCAGTCTTCTTTTCTAATTGTACTTCCAGACCAAATGCTCGACCATCGCCTTGTACGGTTACGGTTTCTAAGCTTTCTGTAAACAATAAATCAGCTCCATCTACAAAGGTTGAAACATCGTTTAAATCCTTGTAGAACGCTTCAACTGTTAAATCGTATTTTCCTTGTTTAAATAGGTCACTACTATAACCCAATGAAATCTGATCAGCAAATTGAGGGTTGATGTGTGTTCCACTAGGCGTCCAAATATCAAGAGGTGTTGGAGAAGTTGTGTTAGAAACAAGATGTATGTACTGATACATGCGGTTGTATCCCAATTTTAAAGATGAATAATCATCCAACTGATAATTGATAGAAAGTCGAGGTTCCAAGCCATTAAAAGAAGCTATCGTTTCTCCACTTTCATAAGTTTCTAGTCCGGTAACTTCACTTTCAATGAAGCGATCTGTGCTTTGGTTGTAAATATATGGCTCACCTCCCTCGTATTCATTTTGTTGGAAAGGACCGATGCGCCAAAAATTAGAATACCGTAAGCCATACCTCAAATTTACTCTGTCTCCTATTTCCTGTTCTCCATCCAGATATAAAGCTCCCTCAATCGCGTTTTTCTGTTGAAAAGTCTCTCCAATGATGTTTGAGTTTTCCAAGGCAAAAATTGACGCTGGGTCAATGGTGTAGTCCAAGACATCGGCACCAAACCGGATCGTACTATTTGGACTGACAAACCAGGAAAGTCTAGGCCTAAAATTTAAATTGGTAATGTTAGATTCCCATCTGAATTCTGATCCGGGAGTCAAGACGTCGAGCTTATAATCGTAATTACTGTAAATCAATGAGGATTGCAGAAACAATTGATCACTCAATATACTTGTCCACCTCAAGGTCGCTGTGGTATTTCCCCAACTAGAACCCAAAAGATCAGGTAACGTAAAGTTATCTCTTCCTAAATAGGCAGAGAGATACAATTGGTTTTTCTCATTTAATTGGTAATTCGTTTTCAGGTTTAAGTCATAGAAATAAAGACTTACATCACTTAAATCGGAAGATAAAAAGGTGAATAAATCTACATAAGATCTACGGCCAGCCACCATGAAAGAGCCTTTTGCGCCATTTTCTGTTTTTTTGATGGGCCCTTCCAAGAATAACTTACTGGAGATTAAACCAATAGAAGCTTTACCACCAAACTTTTTACGGCTACCTTCCTTCTGCTGTACATCCAATACGGAAGACAATCGTCCACCATAAGTGGCTGGAATACCTCCTTTATACAGCTTTACATCATTGACAGCATCAGTATTGAACACAGAAAAAAGGCCAAATAAATGAGAGGCATTATAAATGATCCCTTCGTCCAAAAGGATCAGGTTCTGGTCCACCCCTCCTCCTCTAACATTTAAGCCGGAAGAAGCTTCATTTGCACTAGAGACACCAGGCAGCAATTGAATGGATCGTAGCACATCAGGTTCGCCAAGGATAGCAGGAAGCTTTTCAATGGTCTCACCTTTCAATTTTTCGACACTAATTTCATTAGATCGAATGATTCCTCGATTAGAAGAAACAACCACTTCATTTAAATTAGCCACTTCTTCTGTCATTTCAACATTCTGATTGAGACTAGTAGTTAATTCGACCTCAACGGACTTGGTTTGGAAACCGATATAACTGTATTGTATCAGGTATTTACCCGGATCAAGTGGAATATTGTAATAACCATAAACATTGGTAGTCGTACCGATCAGCTGATCATTTTCGTCAGCTTTACCATCTAAATCACTTACACTTACTGAGGCTCCAATAAGCACCTCACCATTAGCTGCATCGCGTATGTAACCACTCAACACGACGCCATCTTGGGCATTCACAGCCCCAAAAAAACAAAATGCGATAAATAATAGAATAAATCTTTTCGTAGACATAGGTTCTTTTTTTCTACAAAACTACCGCCATCATGAGAGGGGTACCCGTAACCTATGTTACCATATTTATCGAACTGCGATATTTCTTCTGATTCTGCTTAAGGAAGGTCTTCTTACTCCTAAATAACTAGATAGATAATTAATGGAAATTTTATTCATCAAATGTGGGAAGCGATTTAAAAAGTCGAGATATCGTTCTTCTGCACTCAAAAACTGGAAGCTTCTGGCTCTCGTTTCAAGTATTTCAATTATTCTTTCAGCTATCAGTCGGCCAAATTTCTCCAATTCCGGATACAAGCGATATGCCAACTGGATGTCATCATAATTAAAGCAGAGTAAAACACAATCTTCCAGACATTGAAAAGTGTAATCGCTTTTTTGTCGGTTGGTAAATGCACTGTACTGAGTTGCAAAATTGCCTTTATCTACAATACGTGTGGTAATTTCTTCTCCTTTGTTGTTCACGTAAAAGCCACGTATGAATCCTTCCGCTACAAAACCAATTTCATTATGCACTTGGTAAACATCAATAAATATTTCTTTTCTCTTCATCATTTTTACAGTTAGAAGAGAAGTGTAATACTCTAAAGCCTCCCGTGAAAGAGCCGGATACACCTGGCGAATAACAGATCTGAAGAAATCAAAATGAGCGTCCATACTTAGCAATACCTTAGTTTCTCTTTCCTAAATAGTATTTCGCTCAAATGGTTGATATTTTTGCCGTTTAGTTTGAGTAATTTTTTGCCTTGCTACTATTTCATCTCCTTTCCACGCTTATTTTAACTTAGTCAGCTCCATTTTTCTAGGTCCATTAGAATAAATCAAGCTAGTGACTTCCTTCTTTTCATTTATTATAAACTCACCAAAACCATCCTTGAGAATGCAATGGGTCTTGGTATCCGGATAAAAGATGAAGCTTCCAATAAGAGTAGAATCAGCATTATTTTTTTGGGTATTGTAAACGAAGTGATTGTCCACTTGCTCAATTCGATAGATTCTTGAATCATCATTTTGAGAACGGTACAAACCCGTATAGTGATCATACTGTTTTATGTCTTTGACAATAGAAGAGTCTTTGGATAAGTTTAAATAATCTGATAACTCAATATAAATTCCTATGGCTTCGGTACGAAAATGAATACTTGCTCTCAAATGTTCTTCATAATTGATTCTTATGAAGGAGACAACATCATTGTAGTAAAATGGATCATTCAGAAAGTAATCTATCATTTCATCTGTAAGGCCATTGTAGAGCATATAATCTCCATACCAGCTTTGCGTATTTTTAAGCTTTTTTTCGTATTCGAAAAAGTTTTCCACAACTTGGTCATTTAATAGATCCACCAGTCTTTTATCCACCTTGTACAGCTTTATCATCTTAGAAAGAAGGGAATCTTGTTCTGCTGAAAATTCTCCTTCAAACTCAATTAAGTTATTAAAGGCTTGATCATCGATATCAGTAGGAATGGCGCCATAGATTGCGTAAGCAATCGCCGGGTCCTTGCGATAATCCTCCGAACTTACTTCTTTATTTATCACTTGGTATACGTATGGATAATCTGCCTTATACCTTAAAAGCGTAGCATTTGCATTATTTATATTAAGTGCTAATTCTTTTTGTGCTCTTATCAATAAATCTTGAGTCTTCTTGAACGTTTGTCGATCTTCATTCCAATTATTAATCTGTAAGGCAAGTAGAATTCCAACAACGACCAAGAAGATTTCACCTACGGCATAAGCCAAGTAGGTTCGCACCTTACCTTGTTGTAGGAGTTTTTGTCTTATTCTTCGAAAGAATTTTATCATTGATTTTCTTTTTCTGAAATGGATGCTAAAAAGGCTATTAAAATAAGAAAACGAGTAACAACAATATTGCTGCTACTCGTTTTTTATAAATTTTTTATCTTTCACCATAGAGGCCATGGAGTTTCATGGAGTAAACTCAAAATGTCCTCAAGTAAAAAACGTCCTTGCTATTAAGCATCAGGTGCAGGAGTCATTCTCAAGTATGGCTTGATCTCGGTTACTCCTTTCTCAAATTTTTCTTTTGCTTCATCTGTAGGAATAGATGGAGATACCACTACATCTTCTCCACTTTGCCAATCAACTGGTGTAGCAACACTATAATTATCCGTCAACTGTAAAGAATCAATTACACGAAGAATTTCCTGGAAATTTCTACCAGTAGAAGGTGGATAGGTCAATGTCATTCTTACCTTCTTATTGGGATCAATAACAAACACTGTTCTTACTGTAAACTTCTTATCTGCCTCCGGATGGATCATGTCATACAATTCCGCTACTTTACGGTTTTCATCCGCAATGATTGGAAAATTCATTTCAACAGACTGTGTCTCTTCAATGTCTTTGATCCAATCCATATGACTAGCTAATGGATCGACACTCAATGCAATTACTTTAGCATTGCGTTTCAAAAAGTCTTCTTTCAATGCTGCCGTACGGCCTAATTCAGTGGTACAAACCGGAGTGAAATCTGCCGGGTGTGAGTACAAAACCGCCCATTGGTCTCCAATCCAGTTGTGAAAGTCAATTTCTCCTTCGGTAGTTGGGGCTGTAAAGTTTGGAACAATTTCGCCTAGTTTTAATGCCATTGCAATATGGATTTATAGTTTTTATGAAAATGCTTTTATATTCTTATGCTGTTATTCTATCATGTTGTTATACTATTATGCTGTTATACTCTCATCTTGTTAATGCTGTAGGCTCATCTTCTCTATTGCATTTATTAAAATCCTAAACTAGTAACAACATCATTTCCGGAAAGGATGGATCGAACGTTAAATTCTTATCTTAGTAATGGTCAAAGAATAACTTATCGATTTGGATCTGTCATTTCAACTTTTA
>JBCBCD010000422.1:0-6229 GCA_038530915.1 Bacteroidota bacterium | reverse complement strand
CCAATAGCTTGATAATTTTTATAGCATCCTCATACCTCTCTTCATGCATGAGTGCATAAGCCAGCCTGTTCAGTTCCCATTCATTATCGAATTTGTATTTGCTAGGATGGTCTTTTTTCAATTGATGATAATATTGAATCGCAGCATCTATATCGTTATAATGTTTCTTTCGAAGTTCAAGGTCAATAGAAACTTTAGGTAGCGTGTACGAATCATTGCTCAGAATTTTCTGAACAATGACTGCCATATCCATTACGGGTAATATTCTGCCATTATTCGTTAGGATGACTACAGATCTTTCGTTTTTAAGATCCTGCAGCATTGCGTTGAAAAAACCTCCATAGGCACCCGAATGGCCAATCATGCCCTGCAAATTATCTTTACCAAGGTACAAGCCAAAACCATAGTACCATTGGTAACCACCAACGCTATGAGGTAGCAGCTTGCCATCATTCGTCGTAGCTGGTTGCCAGGCTTCAGATCTATCTTCAAGATCCATGAGTAGATCTGTGTTAAAAGATTGCATCCACTTACACAGATCTCCTGTTGTAGAATAGATGCCATTTGAACCATAGGTCAACACATTGAAATCATCTTTTTTTCCAAAACCATCGAATCCAATAGCTCTATTGTGGCGATTATAGTCTTCTTCACTCATTACATAGGTATTGGTCATGCCAAGTGGTTTCCATGCATTTTCAGTTAGAAAAGATTCAAAACTTTGACCGGATACTTTTTCTACGACCATAGCAAGCATCATGAAGCCGGAATTGCTATACCTCAAATCAGTTCCTGATTTAAATAACAACTTTTCTCCTTTTGCTTTGATGAAATTCTGATAGATTTCCTCATTTTTTAAACCATCCTGTTCGCCATAATGTGTTCTTTTCAGTCCTGAGGTATGCTGTATTAGATTTTTTAAAGTAATGTCATGCATATACTTAGGGAACTCAGGGAATATTTCTCCAATGGTGGTGGAGTACTCTAGTTTTCCTTGCTGCTTGAGTAGCATGATGGCAAAGGCAGTAAATTGTTTTGAGATAGAACCTAGGCAAAAACTTGTATTGTCATTCAAGGGGATGTTATTGTCAAAATCAGCTTGCCCGACGGATTGTTGGTAAATAATTTTTCCTTTTTCGGCTACCAATATGTTGCCGTTAAACATATTGTTGTCTTGACAGAATGTGACCAAGTCATCGATCTTTTCGAATCGGGTCTGTGCTAGTAGGCCATTTGTAATGGATAAGAATAGAATAAGATAAAACCAGTTTTTCATGATGCTTTGTTTTTTGTTCTCCAGCAAACATGAAAATCTTTGATGAAAAATTGGTTTTAGGTTATAATAGGAGAGTACTGGATTATAATTTTAGACCAAAAAGTTAGTCTAGACTCTTTCGAAAACTAGCTGGAGTGCTTCCGGTTATTTTTTTGAAAGTAGAATAAAAGCCGGATTTAGAGTTGAAACCGGATTCATAACCTATTGCTTCCAAAGTGTATGTATTGTTGTTTCTCAATAGTTGGATGGCATATTCTATCCGATATCGATTGATATAGTTGTTGAAGCTTTCTCCAAAGTTATCATTGAGTAGTTGCGACAATTTATGTTGCGAGATGTTCAACTTTGAAGATAGTTCCTCTAGCTTTAGGTTGGGATTTTTATAGGGTTGTTCTTCTTGCATAAGTCGAGTCAAACGCTCTTTCAGGTTTTGAGCTTCCGAGGCTGCAATCTTTTTGCGGGCATACTTTTCCGGTGTTTTTTGAAAAATGGAATTGCGATCTTTTCTAGAAAGGAAGAAAAAGGTTAGTGCGTAAAAGACTACTGAAAAGGTAAGCATCTCGACCAGGAACAGCCAGAAATACCCAACGATGTAGGCAGCGAAAATGAGGAAGTTGCCTAAGCAGACCAAAATTAACCAGGTATGCGGCGTTGAGCTCTTTTTTAGATTGGTAAAAAGCACATACAGTTGAACCCTTAACTCGTAGGCTGATAGCATAATATACACACCCCATGTCAAGTAGATCATCCAAACAAAGAAGTTGTCCCAAAATGGCCTATTTGAAGGAAGAGGTTTTAGCAAACCCATAACAGTTATGAATAGCAGTAAAACTCCAAAATGGGCCAACCAAGACCCAGGAATCACATCTCTTTTTATCAGTGATGCCTTTACATAATAATACAAGGTCACACCAATCATAAAACAAGCTGACAGTCCTATTTGCGCAACAAGTAAGCTCTTCGATTCTTCAAAAGACATGTACACCGTCTTGCCCACTCTAATGCTTAACAAAAACATCAATACACCAAACAAGGTATTTTTTAATTGTGGCTGTTTTTGAAAAAACAAAAAGTAAATGCTCACCAGAAAAGAGTTGAATACTCCAAGTGCACAGAAAAAGAAGATGTAAGCATTGTCAAAAATCATATAGGCAAGTTAGGAGATTTTTCGCTTATTTGTTAGCGTCTCTCCCGAGTTGCATAAGTACACTATCCACTGGCTCCCACAACTCAATCTTATTGCCTTCTAAGTCCATAATATGAATAAACTTACCATATTCAACGGTCACCATCTCATCCAAAATAGTAACCCCATTTTGCTTTAGGTTTCTGACCAAGCCTTCAAGGTTTTGTACCCGATAATTGATCATAAACTGCTTTTGGGATGGGTTAAAATAAGAAGTCGAATCCACGAATGCATCCCAGTTGAGGTAGTTGGTTTCATCGGGGCGATTGGCATTTCTGAACTCAAAAGGAGCACCAAAATCATCTACTTTCAGGCCAAGGTTTTTGTTGTACCATTCTTTTACCTGATCGGGATTTTCAGCTTTGAAAAATATTCCGCCTATACCGGTTATTTTTGGAGTGGTATCAATGGCTTTTTCTAAGATGGGTGCTGTTTGTTCATCGGTTTGATTAGATGGACGGGTATTGCAACTAATTATCCACAAGGTGATAAAGACGAGTATATAGATCTTTTTCATTTTGACTGAAAATTCCACTTGGTGAATGGTTGATTTATTTGGTTAGTGCTGCAAGTAAAAGTTAATTTACAACTTTAAGGTAAGTTTACTGCAAGAGGCTTTCTGTTGAAATTCTTAATTTCATTCAAATCCTCTCGCAATGACAGCTTCAGCAGGTTTTCCCTGAGGCATAAAATCCATTTTGTTTTTTTCATTTAGTTCATAATTGCTTTTCAATTGCCAGATGTGCACGCCAGCAAACCAATCTTGATCCCAAACGGTTTTGAAAAAAGCCTCATAACAATTGGCTTGTGTTTCTGCGGAGTAAAGCACTGCACATAGGGTGTCGTTTTCTATCCATTCCCAGGGTTTGATGGCACTTGTAGTAGTACTTCTGTACCCCATTTCTGTGAAAATGATTTTTTGATTGTACTTTTTATGTATAGACTCCATGGTGTGTAAATATGGATCCCAGCCCTTAGATATTTCTTCTACACTAGGGTTTCCATTTTTCACCAAAGGAAAATAAGCCTGTACCCCGATGTAATCCAGTTGATTCCAAAAAGTGATTTTTTCATATTCTTCAAACCAATTGGCAGCATAGGTGATCTTTCCGGAATAAACGGATCTTACATCTTGAATGAGGCATTCCCAAAACGCTGGCTTTTCAAGTGTGAGTCTTGAAAACTCTACTCCAATGCAATACATTTCCGCCTGGGCTGCTTCTGCTACTTTTGCGTAGCGTAGAATAAAAGAGCGATAACTGGCTTGCCATTGCTGCCAATCTTCTCCATTGTTTGGAAAAACATCGTGTCTCCATTTTCCTTCGGAAGGATTATGAATCCAAAGATGGGGCTTGAAAAATACTTTAAACCCACGATTACGGGCCAGCTGTATGCGTTCTACCCAATTGGAATCATGCTGAATCCGATGCTCACTATTAGCTCCATGACTAACTTTCGGACTATCGAAGTCATTTTGGAAAGCCCAGGAAACCATAGTGATCCATTCAACATTGTTTTTAGCTAAGGGAGGAAAATCAGATGTGTCAGTTACACTAAAATAGTGAACTCCTTTTTGTTTTTCGTCCGGTTCTAAGCATGCTCGTAATTGCTTGTCATTGTGAGTGTCTTCAGGATGCTGCTGAAACAAAACAGTAAGTGCAAGTACCAAAATCAGCAGTATTGCAATGGAAAATATAGACCAGTAGATGAGTTTGTTTTTCATACCAGATTAATTAAATCATCTTTTTCATAACCGGTAGGTATCTTCCTTTGGGAAAGCTTTCCACTTTTTTAAAAGTTACAAAGCCTTGACTTTGGTAAAAAGGCTCAGCATTGGGATCTGCTGTAACGACTATTGGCTTTGAAGCCTTAATAAAGATACGCAATGTTTCATGAAGTAATTGCTTGCCAATGCCTTTCCCGATGCATTCAGGAAGCAACCAAAGATGGTGAATTTCATAATACTCCTCATTTTCTGTAATGGAAGAAAAGCCCATTATCTGATCATCTTCTTCAACTACTAAGATGGTTTGCTGCTGAAATTGCTCCGGACTAATGGTTAAATCCTCTTTCCAATGCTCTATCCAGGAGGTAGGGTAACCCCAATAAGATTTTGATTGTATGCTTATTTTATTGAGCGTATCCAGTTCATCGATCAAGGCAAGTCTAAAATTCATTTACTTGGGTTCTAGGCTCATCACATAATCATAGCTTTCATCTAGGTATTTGGCCAAGGCATCCAGATCTTCCAACATGGCATCAGGAATCAATACATAGCCATGCATGATGGAGTTGTAGGATTTGAAAAGCGTGGTTTCAAATTCTTCCAGGTATTTTTGTTGGACTTCCTTAGAAAAACGAATTCCAATTTCTCCGGCTTTATTTAGCAGAGAAAACATATGTCCATTGGCAGAAGTATAGGGCATGCTCTTGCCTTTTCTTTTAAATCTTGGGCATTTGGCAATGAGTTCGTCGTAGGTTTTTAGTTTTTGTTCATACATGATGAATTGGTTCTATGGTTATTAGGTTTAAAGTTACAACTTATCCTAATTATGTATGACGTACTTCCCTTGCAAGTTGGTTGGTGATTTTATTCAGTTTTATTAGTAGAATAAATATTCGATTAATAATCAGTTATCTATCCATTCTCTGAAGTAAACATTCTTTTGGTATGATTTCGTCATTCTGACTTTGGCCAACACTTTTTCTACTTTTTCCTTAGGATGTTCATATAATTCTCCAGCAGCTTTGATCATGGCACCATGGGTAGCTCTCATTTTTTCGATATCCAACAAAAGGATGGCTTCTAAAATGTCAATTGGAATTAAAACATGAGTATCATAAGTCCAAATTTCGATGTAACATTCTAGGTAGTATTCATCTTGGTAATCAAGTTGGCTAGATTCCAACATGTTTCGCATTAACTCTTCTAAGATTTTTAGGCAAAAAACACCTTTTGTTTTACCTATTGACCACATCAAGTTAATTAGGAGAAAGTGGTGGATACCATCAGGATTTTTTAAAACCTCATTGGATATTTTGATAACTAGGTCTCGGTCACTAAGTTGATTTACTTTTCCAAATTGTATCCCTGCCTTAATGAATTCTTGTACTTTTTCTTCACTACTTTTCTCAAGTTCTTTCAAGGCCTCAAAATGCTGATCTTTTATTGCTTCTGAAAGGTCAGTTCTATCGTAATTTTCATTATACTTTTGCCAGCCTACTGTGATTTTCTCTTTTAGGGCTTTGTATTGTGTATTGATTTTCCTGAGTTCAACCATCTTTTCTTTTATGTACAATCATTTATTTTCATTCATTATTATGTTGATAAAATCACTGTAACTATCCTTCATTGGTAAATCATAATCTATTTTTATCTTTTTTCTTTTAACCATTATTGCTTCCCCTGTCGTATGGTTTATTCCTTCTTTTTCATATTCTACCCAGTAGAGGCCAATGCCTCGCTTTTGCCAGTTAGGTAGTTCATTGAAATTTATTCCTCTTTGAAAAAGCAATTCATTTTTAGCTGCTGTAGATAATCCCTCAATTTCCTTTGTAGCCATTTTAGCACTTTTGCCATTTTTTCTCAATTCCCAATAACAATGTGCATTTAAAGCATTTCTGTTGGCATCTTCATTTCGCCATCTGAAATAATCAATTACATCCTTCTGTGTGGGTAATTGAGATATCCTTGAATCGAATGCTGCATGGTCATTAAGTAAAAGGGAAAATTTTGCACTTGCTTCACCGGCTAAGATCGAATTGAA
>JBCBCD010000421.1:0-6234 GCA_038530915.1 Bacteroidota bacterium | reverse complement strand
CAGTCCTTTTTCTTAAAGGTTTGACTGAATAAGTCCGAAAAAAAGATGCTACAAAATACCTTTTTTATTTCACAGCCCTGTAAGCTATACATAGAGAGGCTAAACGCGGAGCGTTTAGCCTATCTATGTAAAATCTTACTTGGATGATGAAAACGAGGTACGAGTTTTCATCATCCATTTTGTTAAAAAACTATTATTCTTTGTTAAGTTTGGTTAAGTCGGCAATCTATTTTTGGTAAAATGAGTCTTTTTTTTTGAATCTTTCCATGTACAGTCCAATCTATTTATGAAGTGGTCACCTTCGGGTGCGAAGATTTCCTATTTTTGCAATACCCAAATAAATTAATATAGCCTGACTAATCCAGAGGATTAGACAGAGTTGCCCAAAAACTATTGTTTAAGAATTATCATTCACCGATTATGAGAGTTGTATTAATATCCATATTCATTTTAATGACTGGCATTGTATACAGTCAAGACATCCGTGCTCTAGAAAGTCAATTAAAAGAAGCGGAAGATCAAAAAGAAAAAATGTCCTTATTGGTAGAGCTATCTAAGGCTTATCTAAGCAAAGGAGACGAGGATGAGTCTATCAATAATGCTCGTGCAGCAAGACAAATTGCTGCTTCTTATAACGATAATGGGACATTGGCACAAATTTCTTTGATCATCGCTGATGCCCACCTTAGAAATAAATCCTTTTATAAGGCAGAGTCAGAATTAAAAGGAGCCGTTTCCTATGCTAAAACAGCCAATGACCTTGGACTCTTGGTTGATGTCTACAAGCAAAGAGCAGAAGTAGCGAGAAGACAACGCAATGATAGGAGGATGATAGAGATTTACAGGGAAGGCTTTAATTTTTTCTCAAGTCCCAGCTTGACTAAAATGGAGGCCGAATACAATATGAGGAAGGGTGAAATTTCCCGTGAACAAAGAAAATTGGAGCAGGACAAAGCCAAATTACAGGCTGATGTAAAAGCTTTGCAACAAGAAAGAGATATCCTAAAAGATACCAAAGAGAATTTGGAAGAAAGGCAAGAGGAATTGGTTGCTGAAAACAAACAATTTGAACAGGCTGTAACTGAAAAAGAACAGCAATTGGTAAGTGCTACAGAAGAAAAGGAAAAAGCTGTCGAAATAGCTCAGGAAGCTCGAAAGATTGCCAGCGAAAAAGAAGAGAAATACAATCAGCTTTCCAGAGATCAATTAGAACAGGAGGCTGCACTTCAAGAAGCTAAAGCGGTAGCTGCTGCTGCTCAGTTGGAAGTAGAACGCAATCAAAATAATTTCAAATTAGCCGTAGGTGCTGCTATTGCATTCGTATTATTATCGCTTTTGGCTTATGGTAGATTTCGCGCTTCCAGAAAACAGAAAAGAACCTTGGAAGAGAAGAATAAGATCATCGAAAATGAAAGAGAGCGCTCAGACGAATTATTATTGAATATTCTTCCTCAACCAATTGCCCATGAACTTAAAGAATATGGCAAGGCAAAGGCCAGAAAATATACGGAAGTAACAGTGCTTTTCTCTGATTTTCAGAATTTCACCAAAATGTCTGAAGCTCTTAGTCCGGAAGAATTGGTCCAGGAACTGGATAAATGCTTCAAAGCTTTTGATTTTATCATTTCAAACTATAAAAGCATTGAAAAAATCAAGACGATTGGTGATGCCTATATGTGTGCTAGTGGGCTAAGCGATCGTGCTGGTTTACCCAATGAGATCGTAAAAGCAGGTCTTGAAATGCAGCAGTATTTGAACGAATACAAGGCAGAAAGAATAAGAATGGGCAAACCTTATTTCGAAGCACGCATAGGTCTTCATACCGGGCCAGTTGTTGCAGGCGTAGTGGGAGTTAAAAAGTTTGCTTATGATATTTGGGGGGATACGGTAAATATTGCTTCCAGAATGGAATCTAACAGCTTACCAGGTAAAGTCAATATTTCTGAAACGACCTTCAATAAAATCAAGTACTCCTTTGAATGTGAATACAGAGGAAAGGTACCTGCGAAGAACAAAGGGGAAATAGATATGTACTTTGTGACCAAAGAAAGAAAAAGAGCAATGACTATGGCGTAATTAATATTAGCGGCGACTTAATCTAAAAGGGCTCTTTAATTGTTCTATTGGTTCAAATTAAATCTTTGCAATGAGTTTTGAACTAGTTTCACCCTTTAAACCAACAGGTGATCAGCCTGGTGCTATTGAGCAATTGGTCAATGGCGTTAAAGATCACGAAAAAGCACAAGTACTTCTTGGTGTAACCGGATCTGGTAAAACCTTCTCGGTAGCCAATGTTATTGCTAAACTCAACCGGCCTACGCTGGTTTTGACCCACAATAAAACCTTGACTGCTCAGCTATATGGTGAATTCAAAGAGTTTTTCCCTAATAATGCGGTAGAGTATTTTGTGTCCTACTACGATTATTACCAACCTGAAGCTTACCTTTCAGTTTCAGATACCTATATAGAAAAAGACCTCTCCATCAATGAAGAAGTAGATAAGTTAAGATTGAGAGCTACTTCCAATCTGCTTTCTGGAAGGCGTGATATCATCATTGTCGCTTCAGTATCTTGCATCTATGGTATGGGAAATCCAGAGGACTATAAGTCTGGAATCATCCGTATAAAAAAAGGGCAGGTGATTACTCGAAATACGTTCTTGTATTCCTTGGTAGAGAGTTTGTATTCCAGAACAGAAACAGATTTTCGCCGAGCTACCTTTAGAGTTAGAGGAGATACGGTAGACATCAACCTTCCGTATGTTGATTATGGTTATCGGGTTACCTTTTTTGGCGATGAAATTGAAGATATCGAACAGATAGAAATTGAAACGGGTAAGCGCATTGAAAAAATGGACAATGCTGCCATTTTTCCGGCCAATCTCTATCTGGCACCCAAAGAGCGCATCCATGGCATCATCCGTCAAATTGAAGATGAGTTGTACAATCAGGAAAAATACTTTGAGAAAGAAGGACGCTTATTGGAGGCCAAGCGCATCCGTGAGCGTACTACTTTTGATATGGAAATGATGAAAGAATTGGGCTATTGTAATGGGGTAGAAAACTACTCGCGCTTCTTTGATGGCAGAAAACCTGGGACTCGTCCTTTCTGTCTGCTCGATTATTTCCCGGATGATTATTTGATGGTTATTGATGAGAGTCATGTTACAGTGCCGCAGGTACGAGGCATGTATGGAGGAGACAGGGCCCGTAAATTGAATCTGGTTAGTTATGGATTCCGTCTACCCTCAGCTATGGATAATCGGCCATTAAACTTCACAGAGTTTGAAGATCTAATCAACCAAGTTATACATGTAAGTGCCACGCCAGGCGATTATGAATTAGAACAGACCGGTGGTGTCATCGTAGAACAACTGATCAGACCTACCGGCTTATTGGATCCACCCATACATGTAAGACCAAGTATCAATCAAATTGATGATTTATTGGAAGAAATTGATGAACGCATCAAAAGAGAAGAACGTGTATTGGTAACTACATTGACCAAACGAATGTCGGAAGAATTGACCCGTTACCTTGAAAAGCTGAATATCAAAGTACGCTATATCCATTCTGAGGTAGACACGCTTGAAAGAGTAGAAATCCTCAGAGATCTTCGATTAGGAGAGTTTGATGTATTGGTTGGGGTAAACTTATTGAGAGAGGGATTGGATTTACCGGAAGTATCATTGGTAGCTATACTGGATGCAGATAAAGAAGGCTTTTTGAGAAACAATCGTTCTTTGACGCAGACAGCTGGTCGTGCAGCAAGAAACGCGAATGGTTTGGTTATTTTTTATGCAGATAAAATCACCGATTCCATGCAAATGACTATAGATGAGACCAATCGACGCAGAGCGGTACAGATGGAATACAATGAAAAACATGGCATTATTCCACGTACAGTACGCAAGACTAAAGAAGAAATCTTAAATAAAAAATCTATCCTCGATATACGAGGTATACAAAAAGATGCCTACATCGAACCAGATGCCCCTAGCTTGGCAGCGGATCCGGTATTGGAATACTTAACCAGGGACCAGATAGAGAAAATGATAGTAGTGACCGAGAAGAAGATGAAAATTGCAGCTAAGGATCTGGATTTTATTTCTGCAGCTCAGTATAGAGATGAGTTGTTTGAATTGAAGAAAAAGCTAAAAATGTAGTTAACTTAAAATGATTAAGCACTTTATTCCTGGTTTTGCGTTATAAAAACAAAAACCTTGTTATGAAAAAGCTAATTTTATTTGGTGCGTTGCTTTGTTTTTGTTTTTCCAGTAGTTGGGCACAGCAGATTAATATTGGTATTGGTGAGCCTGCCCCTAAAATCACAGTTACAGATTGGTTATTGAATCAACCAGAAGACACCAATCTAGAAGGAAAATTTATCGTTTTGGAATTTTGGGCCACTTGGTGTGGACCTTGTTTAAAAGCCATTCCACACTTAAATGAACTGAACGCTAGTGTTGAAGATCGTGACGATGTACAGTTTATCTCTATGACCTACGAAAAAGCGGATTATGTAAACAAGTTTATTCATCGCTTAGGCTTTGAAACGGCTGTTGCAACTGATGTTTCTAGTGTTACAAAAAGGTCTTTTGGCATTAAAGGAGTCCCTAAAACTGTGTTAATTGACAATAAAGGCATCGTACAATGGATGGGACATCCTATGCATCTTAGTGAAGAAAAATTCAAGCTTTTTCTGGATGGGAAAAAAATAGTTGAGAAAGAGCAAGAACGCCAAATTACTTCTATTGGAGAAATTTCTAAAAAGTTAATTGAGCATTCAAGGAATAATGAAAACTATTTTGAAATTACAGAAGTCACAGACCCTAAAAGGTCAAGGGGATATAGATCAAAGAATTCAATGTATAGATATGGGTACACGATGGATCAAATTATGACTGATCTATTAGACATAAGCTTGGCTGAGTTACAACTTCCCGAATTCTTCAAAGGTAAAAGGTATGAGTTAGGTTATATTCACAAAAACAAACTGTTGAGTGAGGCAGAACTGAAGAGAAAGATACTAAATAGTATTTTGAAAAACTTTAATTGGAAATTCTCTAAAGTGCAGCAAGAAGTTAACATCTATGAGATCAGGGTAGCTGATCGAAGTTTGCTCAATGTCAGTAAAATAAGGAACAAAAGAGGAGGAACTAGTACTTATAAAGAAGTAATCTTCAGAAATCAAAGTATGGAAGGCATTAGTAATTTGATGTCTAATAAAATGGGGGAATTTATTGTTAACAAGACCCTTTTAGATGAAACCTATGATATGGTGTTAAGCTTTGAAAGCATCGAAGCTTTAGAGAAGGATCTAAAAGCCAATGGCTTAAAGCTGATTCCTAAAACTAAGAAGCATAAGATTTTTGTTGTTAGCCAAAATAATGCAGTAAATCTATAAGCAATATGAAAAAAATATATTTAACCCTTGTATTATGCTTCTTCATGGCTTGTTGTCTTCCTGCTCAAGAAAATGCAATAGAAGTAGGTCATGCCGCACCTCCTATTACCATTACTAATTGGCTGCACAATGTTCCTGACGATGTCAATATAGAAGGAAAATTTATCATATTAGAGTTTTGGGCAACCTGGTGTAAGCCTTGCATTAAATCGATTCCTCACATCAATGAGTTACAAGCTTCCGCTAAAGATCGCGATGATGTTATTTTTATTTCCATAACAGATGAAGATCCTGAAAGAGCACAAACTGCGATTGATAGATACGATTTCCAAACAGTTGTTGCTACAGATGTTTCTCGCAACACCAAGCGTTTTTTTGGTGTGAAAGCCATACCAAGAACAATACTTATTGATAATCAGGGAATAATTCAGTGGATTGGTCATCCGACCTTACTTAAGAAGAGACAACTCAAGCTTTTCTTAAATGGAAAATTAGTACCTGCTGAAGAACATGCTAATCGAGTTGAATATGGAGAAAGAGCAGAAAAGTTCTCTAAATCTTTAAGGGAAAAACAAGACCATTTTGAAATTTCAGAAGTGCAAGCTTACACCAATGTGAAAGGACTTTTTACTAATAACGGCACTTACTATATTGGTATCACTCCCGAAGCTTTGATCGCAAATCTAATGGATGTAAATCTTTTGGAAGTGGAAGTTCCTGATTCTTTCAAAGAGAAGCATTATGAAGTTGTTTATACCAATAAGAATGAGAATCTTTCTGAAGAAGCAAGAGATAGGAAGTTATTAAATAAAGTTTTACAAGAGTTTG
>JBCBCD010000420.1:0-6249 GCA_038530915.1 Bacteroidota bacterium | reverse complement strand
AAATTTTACAATCCTAATCATCTTTCGTATACCACATCCACACAGTCTGCCTTGCTATAGTGATGGTAATGTAGACAAGCAACGAGGCCATGGTGTGTTTGAAAAGTCAATTTCTGCGTTAAAGAAATTGAATTCCATTATCCTTTCTTTTCCTTAATCAGCCAAAATTTATTTCACCTTAGTGAGAAAGAACATCAAGAATTTAACCGATTACTTTATCTGATTAATGCTGAAAAAAATAATAAGGAAGTTGTAAAATATCTTTTATTGTCACTTTTAGAAAAATGCCTTATACTTTTACAGACATACGCTAAAGAAGAACAGTATATTTCAAAAAAATACCACCTAACTAGACAATTTAAGCATTTAGTCAATAATTATTTCCAAACAGAAAAACAAGTTGATTTTTATTCACAAAAATTGAACATTACATCAAATCATCTTAATGATGTTGTAAAATCACAGACCAACAAAACTGCCAAACGCCATATTTTAGACAGAACATTATTAGAATCAAAGAATCTACTTCGTTACACAGATATAGACATAGCAGAAATTGCCTACTCATTGAATTTTTCAGAAACCACACATTTTAACCGTTTTTTCAAAAAAGAAACCCAAACTACACCAAAAAGCTATCGCCTTCAAAATCCTTGATTTTTGCCATTTATACCCTGTTTTTGGTTGAGCTTAGTTATCGTTCTACCTGAACTTTGTAGTAGTTTAAATAATCAACTTAAAAATCTTAAAATGCAAAGTTCAAAAGAATTGGTAGCTGCTTATATGGAAGATATTTGGGTAAACCGCAACATATCAGCTCTTGATAAATATATATCTTCTAAAAAATTTACTCAACATAATCCACATTTAGAAGATGGTTTGGAAGCACTGCAAGGTTTCCTGCCACACCTGTTTAACAACTTAATGCCCAAAGGTACTTGGGAGGTAAAACGAATAATTGCTGAAGATGATATGGTGGTTGTGCATAGTTTAGCCAAGCCTACTTCCTCAACTAGAGGAATGGCAGTAGTTGATATTTTCAGAGTAGAAAATGGCAAAATCGTTGAACATTGGGATGTAACCACCGATGTTCCTGAAAAAACTGCAAGCGGTAATCCCATTGTTTAAATCAAAGATTCTATTTTATGAAGTTTGAAAATAAAACAGCCATAGTAACAGGCGCAGGTTCAGGGATTGGTCGGGCAGTAGCTGAACATTTTGGTAAAAATGGAGGAAATGTCATAATCAATTATTTTTCCAATGACCAGAAAAGTAGTGTAGATGCAAGCGTTAAAATCATTGAGGAAAATGGTGGAAGGGCAATCTCTTTCCAAGCTGATGTTAGCAAAATAGACCAGCTTAAAGCCATGTTTGAAGCGGCTGAAAATACTTTTGGTGGTATAGATATTTTAGTGAACAATGCAGTAATGCCTGTATTGAAACCTATCGCTGAAGTTACAGAAGCAGAATTTGATGCCATGTTTAATGTCAATGTAAAATCCATTTTATTTGCTCAACAACTCTGCGCTACTAAGATGAAAGAAGGGGGAAGAATTATCAACTTATCTTCACATACTACATTTTTGCTTTTCCCAAATTATGGACTCTATGATGGCACAAAAGGAGCTGTAGAACAAATTACCCGAGTATTTTCCAAAGAAATTGGGCATAAAAATATTACGGTAAACGTAGTTTCACCTGGAGCTACCGAAACAAAAGAATTTTCAAAACGACCTCAAGAACTTAAAGACAGAGTAGCAGCTATGTCTGCTATGAAACGCATAGGTAAAGTACAAGAAGTAGTAAATGTAATTGCCTTTTTGGCAAGTGAAGAAGCCAGCTGGGTAACTGGACAAAACATTAAAGTGAATGGCGGAGCAATTTAATTCATATCCAAATTTTACCATTACTGTTTCACATTTTGTTAGACGGGGTAAAGAGCAAGTGTTTGAAGCGGCATTAAAACAAGTCATTCAACAAGCGAAGTCTTTTAGTGACTATATTGGTATTCAGCTTATTCGACCGACTAATAAATTTCAAAACGAATATTTGTTGTTAGTTCGGTTTGATAATCAGGAAAACTGGATGACGTTAGGTTATTATCTTTAGGGAGTAGTGTATCGGCTGAGAATACAATAAACAATGAAACAACAGGAGAACTTATCATTTACCCCAACCCGGCATCAGAAAATGTGTTTATTAGTACTACCGACTTTATGGGTGAAGCTCAATTAATCATCTATACTATGCAGGGAAAGCAAGTACTAAATAAAAAGCTTAACAAGACCATTGATCGTTCTTTCCTACTTCCACTTTCTCAATTGCCAGAAGGCGCATATTTAATAAAGCTGATGAGGAAATCAAAAGTTATAGCTACTCAAAAGCTCTTGATAAATAGAGAAAGATCTTTAGGTGTTACTTGCTGGCAATCTATTATCAGGTGACTTGGGAAGTAATGAATCAGGAAGGCTTTTATAATATTGTATACCTTCTCTCACCAAGTGCAAGAACATATTGCGCTCCAATTTTATCCCAAAATTCAGCCGTGGAATTGGTGTCAAATAATGATTTGAAGCGATGTAAGGCCATTTTAACTTTAGTTTAGCTGAAAAAAATAAAGTTTATGGCCAAGCAAAATGTTCTTTTAACACTGATCTTACTTTTTACATTAAATCTGTTTTCTCAATCAAATCAGGAATTCGATAGTGAAGCAATTACCAAGATTCTTTATCAATATACCGATGATGAATCACCAGGTATGGCAGTCGGTATCATAAAGGATGGCAATATCATCTATGAAAACTATATAGGGTACGCTAATCTTGAACATAAAATAAAAATAGATGCAAGTACTCGTTTCAACATTGCTTCAACTGCCAAGCAGTTTACTGCTTTGATGATTTTAGAATTATCACTAAAGGGGAAATTGAACTTAGAAGACGACATCAGAGAATATGTTCCTTCTTTATATCCTAAGGTGAAAGAGGATATAAAGATCAGGCATTTAATAGACCATAGTAGTGGCATTAGAGACTACGTTTTCATATTGGAAATGATGGATAACGCTTATTGGAGGCAAGTTGGTATGGATAATGATGATGTCATTGAATTATTAGAAAAGCAAGAAGAACTGGTTTTCAAGCCTGGTTCAAAATATTCATATAGCAACTCGGGCTATACCATCCTTACCAAAATTATTGAGAAGGTTTCCGGAGAAAAATTCAACGATTACTCAACAGCATTTTTTGAAAAACTAGGAATGAACGAAACCGCATTTATTAGAGGTTATATGCGCGTTATTCCAAATAGAGCGGATCCTTATTCTGATTGGGGGAGTGGTGTTTGGCTACGTGACCTGATGGCTACCAAATTTAATGGAGACGGATTTTTATACACTACACTTAAAGATCAATTGATATATGAACAGGCGGTTCAGAGTGCCAATCAAAAAAATGATGTTCTATTAATTAAAAGTCAGCAAGCTATTCCCAATGGAGAAATAGAAGACTACGGCTTTGGATTGGAACTGGATAATCGCTTGGGTAGAGTAGCACAACATCACGCAGGTTCAACGTTTGGTTATCACTCACAGACCATTCGTTTTCCAAATGAGAAATTGTCTGTATTTGTGATGAGTAACAATGGAAAAATTTGGAGTGGATACATTGCTGACGCAATTGCATCAGCTATTCTTCCAAAAATAAATAAGAAAGAAATCTATGACAGCCGTTTTTACGAAACTTCAAGTGAAACAGAACAAGTACCAATTATTGGTCAATATGTTTCTTCTGATGGAGACCTGATTCGAGTTGAAAAGGAAGAAGGAAAAATGCTTTGGAAATTTGCAAACTACAATCCTTATGAGATCATTGAGGAGAGCAAAAATACGTTTTCTCCAGATTACAATTCCAATATAAAAATCAGATTCTATGAAAATGAACTTGTTCGTTACTCTCCTTTAGGAACTACTCTTACCTACAAAAGGCAACTATATGTACCTGCTTCCTTTACAGATATAGAAGGATTTGTTGGAACGTATAACAGTACTGAATTAGAAATGAGCTTTAAAATCAGATTAACTGAGAATAATGAGTTAAGGCTCAAATTCTCAAATAGAGATAGGGAGAGAGAGGTAACTGTGCTCAATAGAAATGAGCTAGTAGCTTCTAATTTTAAGATGAAGGTACAAAGAGATCAATTCGATAGAGCTACTGAAATATTAGTAACACTTAACGGAAGAGCAAGGAACAATAGGTTTAGAAAAAAGACCAATCTAAAGTTTCAACCTAAAATTGAAACAGAAAACGGCTCTATCCAGGTGACCACCATCAATTCCAGGGATGGTGAAACCTCAGATATCCTATTGACGAAAAACTATCCAAATGGAAATGAGATTTGGACTAAGCGACTAGGTGGTGAGAGCTATGACAAGGCAAGTTCAATTTTAGAAACAAAAGATGGTTATCTGATCATTGGTTCTACAAGCTCTTACGGAAATGGCAATTATGATGTGTATGTCATTAAGACCGATAAAAAAGGCAACAAGCAATGGCAAAATACCTATGGAAATTTTGATAATGAATACGGATACATAGCGGAGGAAGCTGAAGATGGTTTTTTAATAAAAGGGACCATACAAACTTGTACCTCATCAGATGTTCTGAATCGAGAATGTACCACTAATGTATGGTTTGTGTATATTGATAAGGATGGTCGAGAAATTTCTTCTAAAAAATTAGAAGAGTTATAATCAGAACAGAGAAAGAGAATGTAAAATTAACTTAGATAATGGAGCTTAATTTTTGCTCATAACTAAGGTTCCTTGTGTAGGGTGTAGGGTGTAGGGTGTAGAGGGCCTCAACACACTACACCCTATACACTACATCAAAAAGGTTATATTGAAACAACCATTACAAACGATATTTTTTTTAATTAACAACAAGTAAGAAATAAAAAGCAAATGCTAATTCTCGACTTAGATGATACCATTTTCCAAACCAACTCAATGAATCCTAAAATATTTGACCCCGCTTTTTCTGTTATAAAAGCTCATTACTATTCTACTCAGGCCGATACAAATGCCGAGCAAATGATTTTAGAAATGTGGGAAAAGCCACTAGATGTAGTATTTGCAAAATACAATACTCCGGAAGCTGTTATAGCTGAGTTTTACAAAAAAGTTGGAAATGTAGATTTTAGAGAATTAGAAATAAAAACATTTCAAGATTATAAGGTAATCGAGTCATTACCACAGCGGAAAATACTGGTAACAACTGGCTTAGAAGAATTACAATGGGCAAAAATCAGCGCATTGGGTATTGAATCGGATTTTGAATCCATAAAAATTGATGACCCACGATCAAATCCAAGGAGATACAAAATTGATATTTTTAGGCAAATTTTACAGGAAACAGGAATGCTAGCCGAAGATATTTGGGTAATTGGAGATAATCCTGAATCAGAAATCAAAGCAGGTAATCAATTGGGAATGAACACCATTCAGAGAAAATCAAAATCAAAAAACATATCAGAATTGGCGGACTATGTAGTTGATTCATTCAATGAGGTAATCGATATACTTCATTGATCAGTAGATAGGGAGGTACTAAAAAATAATTCATCAGCGATTTGAACATGAGCAATTTTCAATAAATCAAAGAATGGAGTTCTATTTATATTGCAGCATAACGCAATCGAAAATTAGATGATGTCAATTAAAATGGAATGCCTTATAAGACCCTTCTTATTTATAATAATCATCCTATTTGGGATTTCTGGATGTACGAATATTTCGAACAAGGAAAAGGAAGAAGTGCAAGCCAATCAGTCAGAAAATTCTATATCAAATATGAACTCAAATACAAAAAGCCCAATTACAACCTTCCTAACTTTTCAGGAAAACAATGCTGAGCAGGCAATGAACTTTTATGTAGCGCTATTTGAAAATTCTGAAGTCCTGGAGGTACAACGATATGAAAAAGGTGGACCTGCCCCTGAAGGAAGTATCATGCTAGCGAGATTTAGATTAAATGGAAAGGAATTCTTATGTAGTGACAGTTTCATTAAGCACAAATGGACATTTACTCCTGGTGTGTCACTGTTTGTAGAATGTCAATCAGAAAGCGAACAAGAAAACTTGTTTGAGAAATTATCTGAAAATGGTCAAGTAATGATGCCACTCGACAATTATGGTTTCAGCAAAAAGTTTGGAAGGTTGTAATTGGGCTTTTTGTATTTGAGTTCATATTT
>JBCBCD010000419.1:0-6258 GCA_038530915.1 Bacteroidota bacterium | reverse complement strand
GTAGGACGATTCGACAGCCTCCGAAGGAGTAGCGATTAGACTTTAGACAAAATTCAGGACAACTCATGTTTAAACATTAACTTTTCTGCGCTATAATAATATACCTTGTAGATTGACAACTATCGGCCCATTCAGGTACCACTTCAAGACTATGAGCATCGTACAGCTCAACAGAACCACCAAAAGCTTTTTTGAAATAATACCTCATTCTTACCATAGGAGGTAAAAATCGTTTGTGCTTACCGGCATAGTTGATGACCATTTCGCCCTCTTGATTGGTGATATTAATGATTTCACTGCGTTGAAAAACACTTCCGTTTTCTTCTATTAATTCAGGAGTTCTTAGAGAAATAGTTTTTTGATCATTAGAAATTAAAACATTGGGATACCATCTTATATGGTCAGGAGTGATGAAATCTCCAATGAAGTATCCTCCTCTTTTGACTATTGCAGCTGTCTTTTCTATTGATTCTTTTAATAGCTTGTGATTGATATAGTGAAACACATTGAGACCACTGTAAGCAATATCCCAGAGTTTAACATCCGGGTCAAGGGTCAAGACATCGCCTACATCGGCATTGATTCTTCTTTTAGCTTCATTGACCATAGCTGGAGAAATATCCATGCCGAATAATTTTTGTCGATTGGCGCCTAGCTCTTCTATCATAAAGGCTTCTACCTTACCTGTCCCACATCCAACAGAGATAATGTCTTTTTCTGATAAATTGATGTTCTTTTCTTTGACAAAGAATTTTAAATACCCTTTCATGAAATTATCCATACAGGGTTGGCAAATAATACTATCATACATTTCTGCATACTTATGGAAAGAATCTGCAGTATCATCTTCACTTGTGAGTTCTTTTTGAAGTATTGCAGCCTCTTTTAATTCCCAATTGAGGATTCGCCAAAATATAGAGTTGGTATGGTGACCAGCTTCGTCTATTGTATTTTTTAGGTCTTCTATTAATTTATTTATGGAATTGGCATCCACAAATTGCTCTTTTGACTCTTTTAATGTTCTATTGGGAGATTGAATACCATTGTCTTCCATCTTCTTTAGTCTCTTAACCAGTTCTGTCATGTATCTTAATCGAGTTGGGAAGTCAGGCTCTGGTCCTTCTTCAATCAAATTGATTTCATTTGACGGTAGTGCAAAGAAAACGCCTCCATCTATCCGGTGTATTTCTTTTTTTTCTAAATCAAAGACCCTGGCATCATCGGTGACATTGTTGATGTTTTCGGCTAAGCCATATACATGTAGTGATAAAAAGTTTTGATCACTACTATTTCCCATTTGATGTACTAAGTTATGATGAACGCCAATTGCCTCGCCAGAATGCATAGTCCATCTGGCAAGTGTAGTAATTTGGTCTTCATTATACCTAAATGTTGCATGCTCGGCAGGGCCAAAAACTTGTACACATCCCCATTGTGTATGGCCGTGATCATGAATGCTCGAAAAATCACCAGGGCACCAGGACATGACCATAATCTCAAAGTGATCTCCTTTGAATACTAGCTTTCTGCCATAACTGTCTTCAATTGGATGGTCAAAATCGGCCCAAGCTTCAATATCTTGCAATTGTACCCCCGCATCTAATACAATGGTACGCATTTCAGCAGGTTTTAAATTCCTTTTCTGGCTTAACTGATCAGCAATATAGTGCAGTGCTCTTGGTAATTCATCGATGTTTTTAACTGGTTGAGGTGTTAAGAGTTGATCCATGATGAAGGTTTTGGCTTTATATAAAGTAGTGTGCCACATTGTGGACACCTTATTATAATAAAAACCACGGAAACTTGTAAATACAAACCTAGGTTGGAATGTGAATTTAAACTTGTCTTAATATTGGCATCATCTTAGTACACCATTGTAATATTCAATGGTACTCCAGAGGGAGTCTAATTCATTTTGGAAAATGGAAAGTCTTTGAAGGTTTTCTTTGGCCTTGTCAATGGCTTCAATACCTTTTTGTTGAAAATCAATATTTTCAGTCTGTTCAAATTGCTTAGTGTATAGATCGGATAATTGGATATAGCCTTCTATACTTGCATAAAGTAAAGAAGGATTTTGTTTGGCCATGCGTTCATAATAGGTAATGGCTAAAGAGAAACTGGTTTCAGCTGTTGCATATTGATCAAGCTTTGCTGCCAGGAAGCCTTTAAGCATAGACATTTGTGCGAGTTCTTCTAAATACAATTGTGGGTATTGCTGCGCTAATTGTTGTGCGACCAGATAAGAAGAGTTGATGGTACGAAGAGCTATCCGGTATTCTCGGTCATCTGTATAAAATGTGGCCAATAAATGCTCAGCACGCATGAGAGCAACCTCATAAACAGATCTTTGATAAGTAGTCAAATCTTCATAAATGGTAATTGCATCTGACAGATATTGATAATCTTTCTGGTTGGAAGACTGAATGTGATAAACCAATGCGAGCTCCTGTAAAACAAGTGCCTGTATGGGTTTAAACCTATAATTGGAATTTGCTTTGGGAAGCAAACTCAAGGTTTGTTCGTAGAGTTGTATGGCACGTGAATAGTCTTTTTCTTGCAAATAAATTCCCCCTAAAGTATGATAGACTTCCATTTTTTCTATAGGCTTTTTGGCCATTCCTAATAGTCGTTGCTCTACCAATTTACTTTTAGAACTGTCTTTAACCAACTTAAGAAATCTTTGATACTCTAATAATCGATTGAAATTATTATAATCGATCTCAAGGATTAGATCGTATAGGTCTATCATCTTTTGAAGCTGACCGTTTGCTATGTACCATGACAAGCGCAGATTAAACCAAGCTTCACTGTCTTCTTCATCAGGTGGATTTTGACTTAATACTTTTTCTAAGCCAATAAAATTTCCTCTTCTAAGTAAACTATATGCTTCTTTGAAAATTTCATTTTCTTGATCCAAGTGGACAGTACTCAACTTATTGGACCAATACTCTAGTTGCTGTTCTGTATCCAACAAGTAATTTTCAAGTAACTGTTTATTGATTTGAGTATTAAAGACATTTTCAAGAAAAAATGAACTGATACTATCCATTTGCTCTTTCTTCAAAAATGCCTGCAGTCGGGTCTGCGTTTTTGTAAAAGTCTTTTTGAGTTGTTGAAAAAAACGAGACTTGTTGGCTGATACCGTTTGAGTACGTCCCATCACAATCGTTAATGTTAAACTATCTCTAACATTAAGTAAAATAGACTCCAGTTGCATTTGATTGAGTAGGATATAATCTGAAGAAGAACTTGTTAAGAACTGAAAAGACTCTTTGCCTGATAGGTCAATTTGAAATAAGCCATTAAGATCTGTGATGGTTTGAATACCTGAAATCTCAATTGGAAAATTGGTAAGTACCTCAGTTTTGCCAGTATAGGTTTGACTATTTTGGACAACAACTTTTCCTACAATACTTTGCTGTGCTTGCAAAGAAGTATTCCATATGAGGATGAAAAAAAATAAATATGAAGACCTTGAAAAGGACATGTGTCTAGAGTTTGGGATAATTTTATACGAATATATTAAAAAGAATACAATTTGTACTAGTCTAGGGCAGACCTTTGTATTTCTATAACATTGATGGGAAGGGAAGTTTTTAATTGTGTAGGGGGAAGCGTGTAGGGTGTAGAGGGCCTCCACACCCTATACAAAAACGGTTATATTGAAACAATCATTACAAAGGTCGTTATTATCAAGTATAATTTTACGAACCACTTACTTATATTGCAAGGCAGGTTATACTATTGATATATGATAATAGGTAGGAACTCAAGGTTTATACGTATTCCTTCGACATTACTGAGTTTAAGATTGGCATTATTGCTATTGATGATCGATCTGATCTTGGGCATAGCTATGTTTATGCTTATAGAAAAGTACGATTTGGCAGATGCAATTTATATGGCTATCATCACCATATCTACGGTTGGATATACAGAAGTCAAACCATTGAGTGAAATAGGGAAGCTATTCACATCTGCTTATATTCTGATCAATATTGCCATATTTGCGTACTTACTGGCTGTATTTTCATATTATGTTATTCAGGGTGAAATTTTTAAAGGCATGCACAAAAACTTGGTTAAATCACGGATTGATAAGTTAGACCGCCATATTATTATATGTGGATATGGGAAGTATGGTAAAGAAATTGCTCACCACTTTTTTGTTCACAAGGTGCCTTTTGTTGTTATTGATATTGACCCTGAAGAGATAGAATTAATTCAACAAAGCTCTGATGATATCTTATACATTTTCGATGATGCCACTCATGATGAAGCATTGATAGGTGCAGGTATAGAGCGGGCACAAGGTTTAATATCTGCATTGCCTGATGATGCCGAAAATGTATTTACCGTTTTGACAGCGAGACAAATAAATAGTAAGATCAATATCATAAGTCGAGCAAAGGATCCAAAATCCCAGCGAAAGTTACTGTTGGCTGGTGCTAATCATGTGGTTATGCCTGAGCAAATAGGAGGCTTTTACATGGCTACTTTGATTAGTAAACCAGGAGCGGTAGAGTTTTTCTCTTTCCTGACTAATGAATATCAGGCAGATATTGGTTTTGAAGAAATTAAGTTTGAAGATTTGCCTCTAAGCCTAAGAGGGAAACCCATAAGTGATCTTTCCATTAGACAAAAGACAGGAGCAAATATCATTAGTTTCAAAAATCCGGAAGGACATTATGAAATCAACCCGGGACCAGATGTTATTTTAATTCCTGAGAGTAGTTTTATCATTATAGGTGATCACGATCAACTAGAATCTTTAAATCAGTATATAGATTCTTATAAGCGAATGGTTTAACATTTTTCCCAAAGCGTGTTTTTTAGTGACGTTTATCCGTTTATTGAGGCCGATCATATAAAACATCCGTTTAAAAATCTTTATGATTCTATCTTTAAAAGAAAAAAGAGATATCATGAGATTTCACAAATGGGCAGTATTATTATTGGCATTTTGTAGTTTACACCAAGGATTACAGGCTAGTGATGTTAAGGCGTCAGGCCAGGTAGTAGTGGATGAAAAGGTAGAAGAAAACTTATATGTTGCAGGAGGAGAAGTACTTATTAATGCCATTATTGATGGTGATCTAGTGGCTGCGGGTGGATCAGTAATTATCCAGGATAGTTTGATGAAAGATGTAAGTATTTTTGCTGGCGAAGCAATCATTAAAGGAGTAGCTGCTGATGATGTGAAAATTGCTGCCGGAGAAATCATAGTAACTAAAGACGTCTTTGGAGATTTGGTTATTCTTGGTGGAGAAGTGAATATTAAAAGAGGCGTTACCATTTGGGGAGACCTAATCGTTACTTCAGGTGAAGTACTATGCTATGGAAATATAAAAGGAGATGTAAAAGTGGTAGGAGCTGAGTTCAATCTATATGGTGATGTAGAAGGAGATGTTGAGATTTTGGCTGCTGATGTGAACTTGAAAGCCATTATAAATGGAAATACTAAGATCACTGCCAATGAATTAGATGTACATGAAGGAACAGTTTTCAATAGCGATGTTCGTTATTGGCTGAATGAAGAAGAGTCTTATGTTGATTGGTCAAAATATCTGGCTTCAGGAGTTAAAGCAGTCGAAGACCAAGATCTTAATGTAAACTTTCCTAAGTTTGAGCCAAACTTCAAGGAGATCGTTCAAAAATTAACCATTTACAGATCTTTATCTGGAGGTGTTTTGGTGACACTTCTGGTATTGGTATTTGGTTCTTTTTTCCAACGTAAAGCAGGTCAATTGACTACAAATGTGAAGGGATATTTTGGAGTTGGTCTTTTGCTATTCCTTGTTTTGCCTATTATTTCTGCTATTTCTTTTGCAACGATAATTGCCGCTCCTGTAGGTGTTATAGGTTTTGCTTTATTTATAATCATATTGGTGGTTGCTAATGCGCTTACTGCTGTAGTAATGGCATACGAGGTTGAGAAAAACAGAATTAGTACCTGGACAGATTTCACAAGGATTTTAGTGGCTCTAGGATTTTTTGTTGCTTTCCGCTTGATAGGTTTGATTCCGGTGGCTGGACCAATTGTCACTTTTGTAGCAGCTGCTATTGGAGTAGGTTATGTATTGAAAATGATTCGTCAGAAGCCTAATAATGAAGATAACAATTCCACTGATTTTGAGGTGGTATAAAAAATAAGTTCTAAAAAAAGATAGGAGCATCGAATTGATGCTCCTATAAATTCCCTAAAATCACCCGAATTGAATTGTTTTGCCGTTTTAATCTTGCCGATGACACAAATTT
>JBCBCD010000418.1:0-6272 GCA_038530915.1 Bacteroidota bacterium | reverse complement strand
TTTTATCTTGTGATATTATGATCCTTTGATATTATGATAACATCATCACAAGATCAAAGGATCGAAGGATTAAAAGACTAGCTGTTAGCTTTATTGTAATCCGCTAAGAATTTCTCTAATCCAATATCTGTCAATGGGTGCTTCAACAAGCCCAGGATAGGTTTAAGTGGAGAAGTGATGACATCAGCACCAGCTCTAGCAGCATCTACGATGTGCTTAGAACTTCTGATTGAAGCAGCCAAAATTTCAGTCTCATAACCTTGGATGCTGTATATTTCTGCAATTTCTTCAATCAAACCGACACCGTCCCAGTTGATATCATCTATACGTCCCATAAATGGTGACAAGTAAGTAGCTCCTGCTTTTGCGGCTAAAATTGCTTGTCCTGCAGAGAAGACCAAAGTACAGTTCGTTCTGATGTTATTGTCTGTAAACCAACGAATGGCTTTGACCCCTTCTTTGATCATTGGAACCTTTACTACAATATTTGGCGCAATAGCTGCCAATTTTTTCCCTTCTTCAACCATTCCATCAAAGTCAGTAGAAATAACCTCTGCACTAACGTCACCATCAACGATGTCGCTAATTGCCTTATAATGATTCATGATATTGTCTTGACCCGAAATTCCTTCTTTTGCCATTAATGAAGGATTGGTAGTTACACCATCTAAGATTCCAAGATCCTTAGCTTCTTTGATTTGCTCAAGACTAGCAGTATCGATAAAAAATTTCATTTTGGATAATTATTATTAGTAAATAAGTACTGTTTCGCTTTACTTCAGCAAAGTAAAACAATTCACTTATAAAATAACACCTGAAAGTTAAGGAAGTGTTCGTAAAGGCTAGAAAAAGGAATGAAAAGAAAAAGAGCGAACACAGCGCATCGCTACAACCTCCTACCCTTGCTGCGTCTCCACCCTGGGGGAGTTCAGAGGGAGCAGATCGTGTGCCGCTCAGGGTGCAAATATAATTGGTATTCCAGAACTGTGCAAATTGTTTTTGATCATTTTACTTTAATCCTCGACAATTGTATTTTTAAGTTCGACCAACATATAAATACATTCAAATGAAAAAGATTGGAATCATAGGCGGAATCGGACCAGAATCTACCATAAAGTATTACCGATTGCTTATTGAGCTTTATAAAGTCAAACAAGCCAGCAACAACTATCCAGAATTACTCCTTCAGAGTATAGATATGACTCAAATGCTTAAGTATGTGTTTACAAACGATTTTGAAAGCTTAGTAGAGTTTATGAAAGTCAGAATCCAAATGCTGGAGAAAGCAGGTGTTGATTATGTAGCTATGGCCTCCAATACACCACATGTTGCTTTTGATGCAATTGCCAAAGCAGTAAATGTCCCGATGATTAGCATAGTTGAAGAGACTTGTAAATTCATAGCAAGCGGTGGTTATAAAAAAGTAGGTTTATTGGGTACACAAACAACTATGGGAATGGGATTTTATCAAAAACCAGGAAAGCTATTTGACATCCAGATTATTAGTCCCAATGAGGAGGCGCAAGAATTTATTCATCAAAAATATATGGGGGAATTAGTTTTTAACCAAATCCTTCCTAAAACTAAGATGAAACTCGTACAAATCATACATGATTTAGAAATAAGAGAAAATATTGAGGGCATCATCCTGGGAGGCACTGAATTGCCTCTTATTTTGAGCCAAAATGACTTTGAAAACATAAAGGTATTTGATACAACACAAATTCATGTAAACTCTATTTTGGACAAAATGCTGGAGTGATCTGGTGTTTAGGTGAAATTTTTCTAACCACCTATAGTTTTATTTCTTTTCTATTATTTCTGTTTGCTCGCCAAAATATTGCACGAACTTCTGCATATCTGAAGCTAATTTAGCATTATTGGTTGCTCGGTAATAGGTATCGGCCATCGCTCTCAAGGTTTGAAAAAAGAAACGATCCATTTCAATCACCTGCATTTCTTTTGTCCAAAGGTCAATCTTTAAAGTTTCTTTGTTTTCCTCATCAAAGAGTGACAACAAGATCGCTTTAGCTGTTGAAATTTTGTCACCATTTGGTCCATCATCCGCTTTCCAGTTAATTTTGTCTGGAATATTGTCTTTGTCTAGTCTTATTTGAATATGTATGTTCGATTTCTTTGACATGCTTTATTTTTTTGAAGGGCAAAAATAGTTTTTTGCCATTGATTTACGTAACCAGTCTTACTATTTTGATTTTCCTGCTGCTATTTAGGTTTTATAATAACACTCTTCCCCTTAGATTTTTTCTGGAAATGATCAGGTGGATAAATGTAAAGGCCACTATCTACAGAACTTGTCGCTGCTTCTATCATAGCCGTAGCAACGGTTCTGGCTTCTACAGGTTTTAAATGATCAAGAATAATCCCGGTTAACTGTGCCAGTCTTCTAGCCAACTGATCTCCAAATGATTTCTTTGGAGAATCCTCAATAACAATTGGAGCTTTTAAGATGTGAACACTCCAAAACGGAAGTTGTGCGATGGCTTCTTCCAATTGTGATCTTTCTTTAAAAACAGGTAAAGTCGACCAAGGCATAAATGCAGCCGAAGATAATAAGATGAATTGGTTGACACCATTGCCTAATGCTTCCCAGGCAAATTTGAAAGGCAATGATTTTTTTATGGTATTGGGATCATCGATCTCATCCCAATCTTTGAAACTACTTCTGCACCAAAACAAGTCATCTCCTTTAAGATGTTCAAAAACTAATTCAGGAGAATGATAAAAGAACTGATGCCATTGCAATTTGGAATGGTGAATTTTTTGTGGCCGATTAGAAAATACTTTGATCGTTTCATAGCCCTCATGTATGATCAACTGATCAAGGGTATGCTTTCCAATAAAACTATTGGGTTCTATTAATATGGCAGTTCTATTTCCTTTTACTAATTCCAAAATCACTCCGTTTTCAACTATTTGATTAAAGGTTCGAAACTTGTATTATTTAATATTTGGCAATTTCTTATAATTCAAGCGTACAGAATTTCCAATCACTACTATATCAGAAAAAGCCATAAAAAGAGCACCCCACATCGGATTTAAAAAGCCTAAAGCTGCAATCGGAATGGCCACTATATTATAAATAAAAGCCCAAAACAAGTTTTGTTTTATGGTTAATACCGTATGTTTTGATAATACTAAGGCTTCTTGTAAACTCTTCAACTCTCCTTTTAGCAAAACCACCTGCGCAGATTGAATTGCTATTTGAGAAGCATTACCAAGGGATATTCCAAGGTCAGCTTTAGCTAAAGCAGGTGCATCATTGATACCATCTCCAATCATGGCTGTCATCTCGGATTGACTGATTTTTTCAATCACCTTCAATTTTTCAGCAGGTTTGTGCTCTCCATATTGATGTTTGATGGACAATGTTTCTGCTACTTTTGCAGTCTTCTCTTTTGTATCTCCACTCAAAATACTAGTCTCTATGTTTTCAGAGTGAAGATAATCGACCAAATCACTTGCATCTTCTCTTAAATCATCTTCTAAGGATACTGCAGCTATTAATTCTTCATTTTGAAGCAAAAACAACTGATAATTAGACCAATCACTATTATAGTGTCCGTTTAGTAGTGTTTTAGACCCCAATTGGTATTGGTTGCCCATTTCATCTTCACCAAACATTCCCATGCCTTTTTGTTCTCTTACTTTTAAAGTAATCCCGGTATTATGGATCGATAGCGTTTCCAGATGCTTGACTAATGACAATGCTATTGGGTGTGAAGAATGTTTTTCTAATTGATAGATTAGTTGATGGGCATGTTCTTGCTCCGTATTTATCGCCTTGATTTCCTTTATTTTAAATTTTCCACTGGTAAGAGTTCCTGTTTTATCAAAAACAATATGCTTGACCTTTGAAAGTATTTCCAGCGTTTGGCCACCTCTCACTAAAATTCCCATTCTTGCCATTCGTCCTACTCCCACCATTACGGCTGTTGGCGTTGCCAATCCCATTGCACAAGGGCAAGATATAACCAATACCGCAATACCATTCATGAGGGCTTTACTAAACGGTATTTGGAAAATGAGAGTAGCTATAAGTACAGTAAGTACAGCTATTGCCAATACAGCGGGTACAAAGATGGCACTGATTTTATCTGCTAATCTTTGGATATCAGGTTTATCTTGTTGTGCTGTTTTGACCAATTCTATCATTTGCTGAAGTAAGGTATTTTTACCCACTGCTGTAACTACCATCTGCAAATTGCCATTCAAAATAATCGTCCCACCAATTAATTCTTCCTCAAGTTTTTTATCGACTGGTAAGCTTTCACCTGTCATCATGGATTCATCCACACTGGCATTTCCTTCAATCAGCCGACCATCAGTAGGTATTTTTTCTCCTTCTGTAACTAGCAATATATCACCTACTTTAATTTCTTCTTTAGAAATAGTAATTACGGTGCCCGAAGGCATAATTTTTTTTGCTTGTTCCGCTTGAAGAGCGGTAAGACTTTTTATGGCTGTAGTAGTAGATTCTATTGCTCTATGTTCCAACCAATTACCAGCTAATACAAAGGTTATGATGGTGGCGCTGGTCTCAAAAAAGATATATTGTCCTTCCCCCAGATATGTTCCTATCAAACTATAGATGAATGCTGCTGTACTCCCTATAAAAACGAGTACATCCATATTAGGTACTCCAGATTTGATTGATTTGAAGGCGCTTTGACCAAAGTGCTCAATTCCTATGGCAAATACCGGTAAACATAAGAGCAATTGTGTGATGGTATTGTCCAACCATGGGATAATCACTCCTGACATCATTAGAAAATGATTGATCAATAAGGGGATGGTAAAAACAGATGCTATGATCAATTTTGTTTTCAAATTCCACCAACTTGAAGGTTGGTCTTCTTCAAGTACAGTAAAACCTAATTTTTGTATACCTGCCTTTGCTTTTTCCAAATCATAGCCAGAATCGGCTAGCCTAAACCTCACCTCCTTGGTTTGAAAATTGACATACACATCTTCCAAGCCCTTTCTTGACAAATACCTGTTGATACTTGAAGCACAATTGGCACAGTCCATCCCATCTACTTTTAATTCAAAAAGTTTATCAGTCATCTTCGTTTTGTTCAATGATTAACGATTACTTATTTTTGGAGTAATCGAAAGAAAAATGTTTAAACAAAAGTAACATTATCTATTTTGATTAATATTGTTACCATATTATTTATAACAAACTCAATTAAATCGAGATCAATCATGAGAACTCTTAGCTTGTTTTTTCTTCTAATCTTATTAGCTTTTGGTTGTCAAAATAATGCAGCAGAGTCTACCGAAGAAACGGCAGATGAAGTTGAAACTGTTGAATCAGCAACAGATCAGTATACCATAACACCT
The DNA here is from genome assembly GCA_038530915.1 of Bacteroidota bacterium. Classification (GTDB taxonomy): domain Bacteria; phylum Bacteroidota; class Bacteroidia; order Chitinophagales; family Saprospiraceae; genus JANQPA01. The sequence continues at coordinate 908 of JBCBCD010000418.1, read as the reverse complement.
TTTGATCCATCTACTCCTTATCCGGATGCTAAGTTGGAATCTGTAGCTTATGAAGAAGGTACTTTCACTTTTGGAGTAGCAGATTACGAACTTAAAGCTCAAACTCCTGATGCTGGAATGAAAATGTGTGCCAATTCAGCACAAGGTCAACACATTCACTTGATTGTAGACAACAAGCCATATTTGGCTAAGTATGATGCCACTTTTGCTGAAGATGTTGCGGATGGAGAGCACTACATGTTGGCTTTCTTGTCTCGTTCTTATCATGAGAGCATTAAAACAGATCAAGCTCATTTGGCTAAAAAAATGACGGTAGCTCACGGTAGTATCACTGAAGCAACTGATATTGAAGAGCCTATGTTGTTTTACAGTCGTCCAAAAGGAACTTATGTAGGTGAGAAAAACACCAATAAAGTAATGTTGGATTTTTACCCTGTTAATCTAACGCTTGGCGCTGATTACAAAGTAAAAGCAGATATCAATGGTCAAGAAGAAATCTTTGATGTATGGCAGCCTTACTACATAGAAGGTCTTCCTATGGGAGAAAATACCATTACCTTGACTTTGGTTGATGGTAGCGGTAATGCAGTAGATACACCCTTGAATCCTGTTACCCGTACCTTTACATTACAAGCAGATCCTACACCTGCTCAATAGGTAATGTGTGCTGTGTTTTGTGTTTTGTGATGAATAAGTCTTTAATTTTTCACTTAACACAAGACACAGAACCCACAACAATACTTATTTTAATTCTCCGATGATTAATGCCATCAAACATCCTTCTTTACATTGATAATTATCTTTCCAATTATTCTTTTTTTTGACTAGTTTAACCCCTACAAAACAATAAGACAAAAGTTCTTCATTTTCATATTAAAGTTGGTCTGTTTTCTATGAAAATGAAGAAC
>JBCBCD010000417.1:0-6283 GCA_038530915.1 Bacteroidota bacterium | reverse complement strand
GCTTCTTGCATCCACACTATAAATTGTTTGATGGGACTAGGATCCACATCAGCGACATCCAATGTGTGGAGCGCATAATTCTGTCGAAGTGCTGAAATGTCTGTTTTCATTACTCATCTTGTTATGATGTTATCTTGTCATCCTGTCATCTTGTGGAGGCTATTGACAGCACATAACAAGATAACAGGATAGCAAGATGAATTTATTTACTCGACAAAGTCGGATTGGTTGTATTGGCAAAAGCCCCTTTCTTATTTCGGTTGAAAAATCTATAGCCTGCGTATTGCAAACGGTAGGACAACCAGAACATTACGGGTACAACAACCAGTGTTAAGAAAGTTGCAAAGGTCAAACCATAAATAACGGTCCAGGCCATTGGGCCCCAGAATGCAGTACTATCCCCACCAATAAAGATATTTGGATCCAACTCACTGACAAGCGTAAAGAAATTCATGTTAAAACCTATTGCCAATGGAATCAATCCCAGTACAGTTGTAATCGCAGTCAGTAATACTGGACGAAGACGTGTTGCTCCACCTTGTATAATTGCCTCTTTGATTTCATCCAAAGTCAATTGGAATTTGTTGGCTATATTTTTCTCTATCATCGAACGCTTGATCAAAAGATTAATATAATCGATCAATACGATAGCATTGTTTACTACAACTCCCGCCAGAGAAATGATACCTACTCCCGTAAATACTACCGAGATATCCTTGCCTGTAAATGCATACCCCAGAAATACACCAATGGTACTGAACAGAATGGATAGAATGATAATAAATGGAGAAGCAATGGAGTTAAACTGAGCTACTATGATCAAGAAAATCAAGAATAAAGCGATTATGAAAGCTCCACTCAAGAAGGCAGTATCTTCTGCTTGTTGTTCCTGCTCTCCGGTAAACTCATATGAAACACCTACAGGCAGATCATAGTTGGTCATCAGGCCTTTCATCTCATCTACAATTTCATTGGCGTTGTATCCTTCGACTACATTTGAGAAGATGGTAACGACCCTTTCCAGGTTTTTACGCTTAATGGCACTATAACTGGAAGTATATTCTATATCTGCAACTGCTGATATAGGTACCTGCGTCAATTGGCCATTTGCAGGGTTTCTAAAGGTCACCTTCTGATTCAACAAATTGTCCAGGTTGTATCTGTACTTCTTATCCAAACGCACCATAATTGGATATTCATCTTCTCCTTGCTTGTATTTCGATACTTCCTTACCAAATACCGAAGTACGAATCGCATCAGCTATTGCAAAAGTTGATATTTCGTATCTACGTGCCGCTTCACGATCGATATTGATGACTACTTCAGGTTTACCAATTTGTATATCTGACTTAAGTTCTTCAATACCAGGAATATTTTTACTATTGAAGAAGTTGATCAATCGTTCGGATAAAACGACCAAACTATCCACATCTTCCCCTTGTACTTCCAGGTTGATCGGTTTTCCTGTAGGGGGGCCATCGGCATTTTTATCAACTACCATCAAAACACCAGGTACTCCTTTCACAGCTTCGCGAATTTTGTCCATCACATCCCAAGTAGAAATACCATCTCTATCCTGAGCAGGTACAAAAGCAACTGTCAATCGAGCTTTATTTGGAGAAAAACCAGGTTCTGGCGGAGCATTGGGATCTGATGTATTCTCACCTATTTGTGAAAGTACCGCTTCGACTATACCTCTATATGGTTTAATGGCATTATCAACTTTTTCTTCAATTTGCCTCATCACATCGTTCGTAGCTTCTATATCTTTACCGATGGGCAATTCAATAAATGCATTGACGTATACAGGTTCTGCACTTGGGAATAAAATTACTTTCGGTGCTCTTATCCCTAATAAGACCAAAGCAAAGATCAATAAGACAAAAGTACCGCCAAATATTAAGAATGGAATTTTCAAGGCGCCTCGGATAAAACTATTGTAGAAGCGTTCTAATACCGGCAAAAATGAATTTTGAAAACTAAAAGATGCCGGACGCAAAACAAAGAAATTAAGCAAGGAAATACCTAGCGTAAAGGCCAATAAGTTTCTCGCCCATTCAATATCAGCAAAGTGAAAAGTAACCGATAGCAACAACATAATTCCTGCTCCTATGAGCACATTATTGCGTTTGCGCACATATACAGACTTCTGTTCTGCTTTTTCGTCCACTTTCATCAATAGCGAAGTCAAAACCGGATTGATCACCAAAGCTACAATCAAAGAAGAGGTCAAAACAATGATCAAAGTCAATGGCATGTACAACATAAAGCTACCTACCAGACCGGGCCAGAATGCTAAAGGTAAAAAGGCAGCCAAGGTAGTAGCAGTAGAAGCAATAATGGGTAGTGCTACCTCACCTGCTGCATATTTTGCAGCTTGTATGCCTGTATAGCCTTCCTGCATGTATCGATAGATGTTTTCAACAACTACTATCGCATTATCCACCAGTAAGCCAAGAGCAAGAATGAGGGCAAATAGTACTACAATATTCATAGTTACTCCTGTCAAAGACAAGAACATAATACCCATCAACATCGACAATGGGATGGCTACCCCCACAAATAAAGCATTTCTAATCCCCAGGAAGAAGAGCAAGACCAATACTACCAGAATTACACCTGAGATAATTGAATTCTCAAGGTTACTTACCTCATTACGTGTATTAATAGATTGATCGTTGAACAGGCTGATTTTTAACTCACTAGGCAACTGTTGGCGTGCTTCTTCTACGACTACTTTGATCTTATCAGAAGCGGCTAATAGGTTTTCACCCGAACGCTTAATGACATCTAAGGAGACTACTGGTAATCCGTCAGATCTTGCTATCGAAGTACGATCTTCAAAATCAAAACTTACTTCAGCTATATCCTTTAGAAATATTGGGCGTTGATTTTCACTCTTAACGATCAGGTTTTCCATCTCTTCTATTCGATCAAACTCTCCTACCACACGAATAGCTCTACGCATATCATCACGAACCAATTCACCACCAGAAATGGTAACATTCTCAGAGGAAACTGCATTTTGTATATCTGTAAAGGTTACTTGCATGGATTCCATTTTCAAAAGATCTACATCTATTTGAACCTCACGCTCCATTGTACCTTTCAGCTCCACACTGTTGATTTCATTGATGTCTTCTAATTCATCCTGCAAGTATTCTCCATATTCACGCAACTCATCATTGGTAAAATTACCCGATATGTTTACAGTTACGATTGGAATTTCGGAGAAATTGACATCCAGGATCGTTGGTTCCTGGTCCAAATCATTGGGTAAATCCGGCTTTGCCTTATCCACTGCATCTTTCACCTTTCTTACCGCATCGTCAATGTCGACATAAGTTTCAAACTCACATACGATAACGGAGAAATCCTGAATAGAAGTAGAATTGATGTCTTTAATATCATCTACAGATTGCAATTCTTTCTCAATTGGCCTGGTTACCAGATTTTCAATATCTTCGGCAGAGTTACCGAAATAAGGCGTATTAACGTATACTGTAGGCAATTCTATTTCCGGGAATTGCTCTTTTGGCATTTGCTGATAAGACTGGATACCAAACAGGAAGATCATCACTGTCAGTAGAATCACACTGATTCCGTTATCTACGGCTAATGAGGATAAACCAAACTGTCTTAAGCCTTTGCCTTGATTATTGTCGGTATTTGGTTTTTGATTATCCATTTACAGCTTCTGTTTTTTGATTAACAATTTGAATAGGTTCCTTATCTGCTGCACCTCTTGCACCTTCCAGGATCAACTCTTCAGTACCTGTTAAGCCTTCTGTTATGATGATATCACCGCGATAGCTCTCTCCGGTTCTTACTACTATTTTCTTTGTAACTAATCCATCTTTACCCTGATCAACTACATAAACATACTTAGTACCACCTACTTCTTGTTGGATAGCGTCCAAAGGAATGATGATGACATCGGTTTCGGTATAATCGTTGATCAACATGGTAGCCAATAAGTTGGGTTTTAACAAACCACCCATATTATCCACATTTACCTCAACTTCAAAAGTACGATTGGCAGGATCGATGGTACGACCAATCAGGCTTACACGCTGTTGACGTTCTTCGTTCAAAGCAGGATATTGGATGGTCACCACATCTCCCCTTTTCACAGCGCGAATTAAGTTTTCAGGTACATCAGCTACTACTTTTAGTTTGTTGGTATTCAATACTTGTAGAATAGGCACACCAGGCGATACCAACTCACCCGATTCTATATTTACTCGCTCTACTACACCGGATACTGGTGAATAAACTTCACTTTTAGTCATTTGGAATTGAAGTGACTCAATAGATTTCTCGATGCGTTCTTTGCCATTTTTAGCTTCAAGGAACTGGATTTCAGAGCCAATATTTTGATCCCAAAGTCTTTTTTGGCGTTCATAGACGATATCAGCTAATTCCTTAGATTTTTCCAACTCAGCCATTTGCTTGTTCAATTGCTCCAAATCAAGTCTGGCTACTAATTGTCCTTTCTTGATGTAATCTCCTTCCTTAAAAGACATTTTTGTAAGGATACCTGGTGTTTCGGCGGTAACATCAATTAAATCATCTGCTTCTACAGCCGCTTGGATTTCAACGAAGTGCTGAAAGTCTGTTTTACCAACACTGGTAGTAGTAACCAACCTTTTTGCTGCTGATTGAGTAGGATCAAGTTCAATGATATCATTTTCCAACCTTTCGATTAAGGAAGTAAGCTCTTGTAGTTCTGCACGCTTTTCGCGAAGCAAAGTTTGCTTACCAGCCAGATCTTCAGGGTAAGTGTTTTCTTCTGCTTGTGGAGCACTACATGCTGCCACGATTATCGAAAGCAAAAAAAGTTTGAATAGCTGTTTCATTATCAATTGAATTAATATTTTTTTAAAATTGGTTTTTTGCTACTTTCCTAATGCTCTGTCTAAAAGCACTTTAGCTGTTAATAAATCATATTTTGCCTGCACCAAATTGCCTTGAGCACTATAAAGCGATTGCTCAGCCTGATTGACTTCCAAGCTGGAACCAACGCCTTCTCTATACTTAATTTGAGTGGTATCGTAAATGCGCTGTGCTAAGCCAAGATTTTTTTCCTGGTCTGCTACTCTTTTTTGTGCATTGACATAGCTGATTCTAGCATTTGTAAGCTCAGTATTTAAGCCATTTACCAAATCTGCTCTTTGGTTTTTAGCATTCTCTCTTTCGATGGTCGCTCTTTGAATTTTAGCTCCTTTAGCTAAGCCATCAAAAATTGGAAAGTTTGCTCGAACACCAATAAACGCAGTAGGTGCCCAGAAACCATCTTCACTCGTATTTCCTTGATAAGTCTGTTGATAGGCACCAAATAGACGTAGACTAGGTAAGTAATTCACTTTATTAAGCTCGATGTTCAAATCATTCAAGTAAACACCTAAATCAACTAATCCTACCTCTTGTCTAGTAGTAACATCGAATTGACCTGCTAATTCTTCATCAGAAACATCTGCTAAAAAATCCGTTAAGGTCTCTGATATATCAAGTGGTTGATCAGTAGGGTAATTGATGGCTAATTTTAAACCATTGATTACCAATTCTTTTTGACGAGCAGCATTCTCACGCTCAGTCTTTAAATTAGATAATGACAACTCTAAACGATCTACATCCAATTGTTCTACAAACCCAGCTTTGTACAGCTCTTGAGTTTCAAAAAGTAATTTTTCAAGATTAGAGATATTGTTGTCCAATAGCTTCAAATTTTCAGCCACCAATAGCGCAGGCAGATAAGCGTCTATTACATTATTTTTGACATTTGTCTGTTGTACTTGTAGATCGGCACGTACATATTGACGATAAGCCTTTGAGGCCTTTAAGCCTGTGAAATAGCTTGCATCAAATAACATAGCATCTAAATTAATTCCTATGTTAATGTTGTTTCTCAATAGAAAGGCAATTTCCGTAGGAACTTCTTCACCAGGAGTGGAAGGTGGCGGTATAAATGCCTCAGGTAGTGCCTGTACAGGAATTTCCAGATAACGTTGATAGCTTACCTCAGCATTCAATTTAGGTAAACCAATAGAACGACTTTCTTTAATTCTTTCTTCTGCGTCTTTAATGTTTAGTTGTGCATTTTTAATGGTATTCGAATTTTGCCATGCATAATCAATGGCTTCCTCTAGTGAAAATGCAGCGGCTTGTTGTCCAGCCAAGGGTGATTCCCAAAGCAATATACCTAGTAAAATAGGTATCCAATGCTTCATTTGTATTTTCATATTAACGGATTTATTAATGCTAATCTATTCTTAAAAATGAG